>JBBALS010000261.1:0-3621 GCA_040402915.1 Flavobacteriales bacterium | reverse complement strand
TCAAGGCGCTGGCGGCGAAGCGTTTATTTTCATTGATGAGATTTGGGCGAAATAGAGGCTGTGGTTAAAATTGCCATTGTTATCTGACAAAGATTTCCAATAATTGCCCTTGTTATATTACAAATTTTTGCAATAATTGCCCTTGTTCTATTACAATATATTGCTATATTTGCCCTTGTTATATTACAAAGCAGATGCTACATATTCGTCGGAAAGGGCTTATTTTACTAGAGAAATGGCGCATTAAAAAAGGTCGTAAACCATTAGTGCTTCGAGGCGCTCGTCAAGTGGGCAAAACAACCCTCGTTCGCGACTTCTCAAAAAGCTATTCTCAATTCATTTCGCTTAACCTAGAACTCGCTGCCGACAAAAAGCTGTTTTCGGACGATATGGATGTAGTAGCGCTCATGCAACGACTCACAATTAGAGAATCGATAAAGCCCGATTGGGAAAACACGCTACTATTTATAGATGAAATCCAAGAAGTGCCCGATGCCATTCAATTGCTTCGGTATTTCTATGAGCGCTTTCCCGAACTGTCTGTGATTGCAGCCGGTTCGCTTTTGGAATTTGCATTAGGAAGCGTACGTAGTTTTCCTGTTGGACGCGTTGAGTTTCAGTATTTACATCCCTTATCGTTTGAGGAATACCTCATTGCGTTGGACAAGCAACAAGCCATTGATGCAATGAAGCGAATACCTGTTCCAGATTATGCGGTGGATGAACTTCATAAACAGTTTAATCTCTATTGCCTTTTGGGTGGAATGCCCGAAGTGTTGGCGCGTTATCGAGACGATGGCAATGTATTCAACATCCAACAGATATATGAAAGCATTTGGAAATCCTACCAGAATGATGTAGAAAAATACGGAGGAAATACGTCGGCAAAACAAATGATTCGCTTTGTTCTTACTAACGCTCCAGCGAGTTTTGATCAACGCATCACCTTCCAAAATTTTGGGCAATCCACCTATCGTTCACGAGAAATTGGTGAAGCTTTTCGGCAATTACACGATACCGGACTATTGCAGTTAATTTACCCTACAACAGATGTAAAAACGCCCCTCATCCCCGACTATAAAAAAAGCCCACGAATGCAGTTTTTAGATAGCGGTTTATTGGTGCATCGCTTAGGAATACTTGCTGAATTAATTGGATTAGACGATCTGAGTGATTCAGCCAGAGGAGCTCTTATACCTCATTGTGTGTTTCAAGAACGCATCGCCATTCAAGATTACACAGACACTTCGCCTTTTTTCTGGGTGAGGGAAAAATCGCAATCGAGCGCAGAGGTTGATTTAATTATCCAACGTGGATCCTTGATTATTCCGGTTGAAATAAAATCAGGAAGCATCGGGAAACTTCGGTCATTACATGCATTCATGGATCAATCTCCAGCTACGTTGGCCATTCGATTACACCAAGGAAAAGCATCTGTTGATGAAGTAAAAACAACATCGGGAAAGGTGTATTCCTTATTAAGCCTTCCCTATTTTCTGGCTGCCTCGTTGGAAAACTACATCGAAAATTGGCGAAACGAAGACGGAACAACCTGGAAATTGATTTCGTGATTTTAACACTCATTAACCCCTCTCCCGGGGAGAGGGGCAGGGGTGAGGTCAACGAATGCGCCCTCATTAATATATAAAACCTATGAAACCAATCTTCCTCCTCCTCTTTTTATTCACAAGTATTCTCAGCCAAGCACAACACAATCTATGGCTGCTAAAAATGGGAGCGGATTCTGTGGTTCGTGTACGTCCGCAAACCGATTTCTACGACAGAGAAGACTCGTTTAATGGAACGAATTGGTCAGAAGGAAGTCGCACACGTTTCAATTTCCCCTTTGGTACTAGGAAATTTAGAACAGGTTTATACAGAGGCTGGACTACCTCCGCCGAATTTCAATTCATGGATGCCCAAGGAAATCACCTCAACGATAGTGCGATTTGGGCAACGGGACAGATTAGGGATTTCAAACCCATTGGCATCTGGCGTAAATACCACCTCAACGGAAAAGTTGCCTTAGAACGAGATTATTGCAATGGAACTCCTTGCGGGAAAATCTCGCTTTTCTATGAAAATGGGCAAGTCAAAACCAGTGGAGAAGTGGACACGAATGCCTATCCGCATGGCACTTGGAAAGCCTGGTTTGAAAACGGCCAGCCCAAATGGGAAATGGAATTTGAGCATGGAATAACCAAGGGTTGGTCGGCACATTACAACGAAACCGGCTTGATTAGTAAAGTGCATTTCACCAGTGGGCAATGGGCAAATAATTACGATGATATGCTGCTCTTTTTTCCAGAAACGGGTATGATGAAAGCAAAGATGGGCTTGAAAAATTCCCGACTAATAATTATGGATGCTTGGGATGAAAATGGCAATCAAACCCTCAGTAATGGCAATGGATTTATACGTGGAGAATTCCCTCAAGTAGAGAGAGGAAAGGTGGAAGCCCGCATTATCAATGGTGAAATGAAGAGTAATTGCCGGAGGTATTATGACGCAGAAGGGAAAAAACTGCGTTCTGATGTTCGGGAAGACTCGCTCATTCCGGGCCTCATGCATTCAACGGGCTATTACGAAAATGGAGCAATGAATTTCAAATTAAGTTATCGTTATTCTGATATTGAAACAAGAGGTGATATAACACGCGAAGGTCCATCTGTTTACTTTCATCCCAATGGTCAGTTATCGCATAGCTGTTCGTTTGAACATGATGCAGCGGTTGGTCTTTTCAAGGAATGGAACGAAAAAGGAATTTTATTGACTGAAGTTGTTTTTACGCCACATTACGATAGCACTTTTTCGTATGTAAAGCATATAGATGATCTATTCATGAGTGTTTCGGGTGTTCCCGATGGAACTTGGAAGCACTGGAGCAATAATGGTGTAATACTCTCCGAAACTGCATATAGCAAAGGTTTACGACATGGCATTTGGAAAACGTATCACGAAAACGGTAAACTTAAAACACAGCGCGAATACAGCAACGACGAACCTATTGGAGATGAAAAGCAGTTCGGTATAGATGGAAAAAAAATCGGTAAGAAGAAAGAAAAATGTCCGAGTCAGAATTGGGGAAGTAGCTATATCTGCTCAGAACATGGACTCGTTTCTGTTACCGATGATATCGGGGTTTGCTCCAACTGCAGAAAAGGCACCAGCAGCGGCATGTATGGACTTTGCGCGCAATGCGCCTGTAAGTTGGGAAGGTGTCAGATGTGTGGGAGGAAATGGTGAGATGAATACGATTATTTTATTTCTTTAGCCTAAAAGATATCCTAGTTAAACAAGAGTGTATCGAATGTTGTCGAATAAAAAAGACCTGAATATCATTTACTTTGTGATTGTATAAAATCGTATTTTTGAAAGATAATGACACTCATTGATACCAATAGGGATAAGCTTCATAACCTTTGTGAGAAACACAATGTGAAAGAGTTATATCTTTTTGGATCGATTCTTACGGATCGATTTATTGACTCTAGTGATGTAGATATTTTGGTGCAATTTGGCTCAGTAGAACTGGAGCAGTATGCAGATAATTATTTTGATTTTAAAGAAGAGTTGGAACTGCTTTTCAATCGACCGGTTGACCTAGTTGAAAATCAATCA
>JBBALS010000260.1:0-3673 GCA_040402915.1 Flavobacteriales bacterium | reverse complement strand
TCATTATTCATTTATCTACCCCAAAACTTCTTCCACTTCAATAGTTTCTCCTAAGTATACTAAAAATGCTTTGTAGGAGGTATATTCCATTTCTTTCAAGTATTTCAAATAATTACCCACTTGAACTCGGTGCTTGTCGTTTCGTAATCCAGTTTTATAATCTAAAATTGTTATTGAACCATTCAACTCTGTAACACGATCAGGGATAGCCGTTTTCCCATCAGGTAAAAGCAACTGTCGTTCATTGTATACATTGCTACCTTCTTTGAAAAGGTGATTAAGTTGCGGATGACTAACAACCGAATTCACCAAACGTCTCATTTCAGGTACTGCTTCATTCTTCAAAACACCTTCCTGCAATAGTTGGTTCAAAGCAAAATCAACTTGATCTTCGGTTTTGATACCTGCCAATGCACGATGCACCAATTTTCCGAGTGCAAGCGCCGAACTTTCATCACCCAATTCCCAGTTTTTAGGTGCTTGACGGCTAATGTTAATGCGATTTTGCCAAGGTATGATGTTGTATGGATGAACAACGCTCGATGTTTTATTATCTTCAGATTCGGGACGTTCATTTTTGAAGTTTGCATCTCCCCAAGAACAGCTACCAGCAGTAAAATTATCGGGCTGTGTTGATTGACCATACATCTCCAAATAAGTTTCCCATCCCTTTTGCAAACCACCGTTTTTGCCACTTCTTCCTGAAATAATATACAATGCATCTTCTGGGCGCGTAGTTGCAACATATAACAAATTGATAGCGTCGAGTGTTGTACGGTCTTCTTCTTCCGTAACATAGCCCGATAATGTCGTTTCTTTTAACTCTTTGTTGAGTTTTAAACGAGCAGCAAGTAAATCTTCGGGTAACAAATCTTCATCATCCACCCAATCTACTTTAGGTTTCGGCCAGTCTCCATAAGCAAAGGGAATAATCACCACCGGAAACTGAAGTCCTTTGGATTTATGAACGGTCATAATACGAACGGCATTGGCATCTTGAGGTAGGGTAATACTGAGCTTCTCGCGTTTTTCTTCCCAGAATTCTAGAAATAGGGGAATGTCAATAGCAGCAGACCGTCCTGAATTCCAAACAGCTTCCAAGAAAAATTGTAAATAGGTGTTCGATTGAATATCGATATCGAATGTTTCACAAATACTAAAACAACATTCCAACAGTGACATGCTTCGGAGTTTGGCCAATTGCAAAGTCATTCCTGCTGTCTGCATTAATTTCAGCACACTCTTTTCACCCATTCGTTCTTTAGTTAGTAAATCATGAATGTTGGTATAAGGAAGTTTATGCTTAACAATCAGATACTTGCATACAACCAATAAGTTTAATGATGTATTTGATCCAATCATTATATTCATCCAAGCCACCAATAATGAAACTTCGGGTGCATTTTGAACCAATAATGATTCGCTCGAAATAACGTCAATGTTGTTGTTTAATAAATGACCCGCGAGCAATGTACCTTGATGATTTTTTTTGGTGAGAATAGCAATATCTCTTGGGCGATAGTTTTTATTTTCAATCAAATCTTTGATAATTTCCAAGCAACGATCGAGCTGCATTTCATCTCGATCGATCGAGTTTTTTTGGTAAGGAATTAAATCCATTTGCACATAACCGCCTCGTTTACCATCGGGAGCCATCTGCTCTTGGTTATCGTAAACTTCCTTGTATTTATCTGGAAGCAATTCCGTTTGGATGAAATCGTAAAGATGATTGTTGAAATCGATGATTTCGGGAAGACTTCGGTAATTAACTTTCAGTGTTTCGTGCTTGTGAAGTTTCTTTAGAAGTAAGTAACGTTCTTTTTGTATCTCATTTAAATTGAAAGGATAGGGGCTAGGTAAGTGAGCAAATTGTTCAACTTCTCCTCCACGAAAACGATAAATCGCTTGCTTGCCATCTCCCACAATAAGTGAGGTGTTTTCTTCGGATAAGCCGTTTTGAACCAAGGGCAATAAATTTTGCCATTGAAGGATGGATGTATCTTGAAATTCATCAATTAAATAATGATTGTATTTTTCCCCCAAGCGCTCAAACACAAACGGAGCAGGTTCGTTAAACACAATTTCAGCAACACGACGGTTAAATTCTGAAATATGAACAATGAACTGATCATCACGAATTTTATCAATCATTTTATTGATTTCGTTAAGAAGCGCAATAGAATATATGGTGTCTTTTAACTGATGCTCAATAATATAATCTGATTTTATTTCTTCCCACAATGTCACAATAGAACGACCTATTTCACCCAATTCATCTTGAACCGATTCAACGCGTTGTAGGATATCGGGTTTGGGCTTCGAAGCGGTCCATTTATTTTCGTAAAGTGTTTTAGTATGATATGAATTTAACATAATAGGGATTCCATATCCCATCTTTGATACATTCACGAAGAATTTTCCAATTCCTGATTTACCATAATAAAAATCGGATGTTTTTAACCCGGCATCTGAAATTATTCTCAAAGCCTCTTTCCCTTTTTCCTGAAAACGCAATTCGATTTCGCTGCAGTTATTTTGCAACTTTAATCGGATATCCATAAAATCGGAAACAGATAAATGACTTAATTTATTAATAATCTGCGCCTTTTGTTCTCTCAATAAATCACTTGCTGAAACGAACAAATCTTCATTCACGCTCATGGTGCGTTCCTCGTCGGTTCGTGTTTCTGTAAATCCAACAAGGGCTCGCGTAATAGCGTCATCGAAGCCTACTTTGTCCATAACCTGCTCGATAGCTTGTCGGAGTATTACTTCCTGATCTAACTCAACCGAAAAGTTTACTGGCAAGTGTAAATCATGTGCAAAGGTTCGAACCACGCGATGCATAAAGCTGTCGATGGTTCCTATGGAAAAGTCAGAGTATTGATGTAAAATAGCAGACAGTGTTTTTGCAGCACGCAGTTTCAACTTCAATTCGGGAACATTAATTTCTACCGAAATTGTTTGAAGTAGTGTTCTATTCGTTTCTTTTTCAGGGCCATTAGCTGATGCTATATCGTGCAATACATGAATTACACGTTCTTTCATTTCAGCAGCTGCTTTGTTGGTAAACGTAATGGCTAGAATTCGTCGAAACCGATAAGGATCATCAACTACCAAGGCCATTTTTAAATACTCTTTCACTAATGTGTATGTCTTGCCGGAGCCAGCAGAGGCCTTGTAAATGTAGAATTGCATAGAATGATGTTATTGCACGAATGTACAATTTATATAGGCGAAATCCGATAATAAATAGGCAATTTTGGGATTATTGATCGAGTAAAAATGCTAGTCGATATAAATCAAAAATCGACAAACTTGGTTTTTTTCCAAGTAATTGATTTCTCCAGTGGGGCTTATTTCGAATGAACCATTTCGCGAAGAATGGTCTGAACAAAGGAAAATTTATCAAGCGATAAAGTAACATGAGCTTACTACGAACTGGAAAGGAAATCCCTTTTTCAGCACATAGCTCTTTCAAACGAAAAAGATTGTCGAGCGACTCTTCGATTTTATTCAAGAAATCTTTCGAATTCTCTAATCCAGCATGCAAAACAGGATTATTGATGTGTTGAATTTGGTAGCCCGCTTTGCTTAGTTCAGCCGCAAAAAGAGTGTCTTCATATCCATAACCAAGAAGTTGGGTATCGAAAGGTATTTTCTCTAAAAGACT
>JBBALS010000259.1:0-3674 GCA_040402915.1 Flavobacteriales bacterium | reverse complement strand
TGGTTGGATCAATAATCAAGTTTCCGAAACCTCGTAATCGTTGAATATTTTCTTGCGTTGAAGGATGTTTCCACATATCAACATCCATCGCTGGTGCAAAAAACACAGGACATCGAGCCGAAAGGTACACCGCCGACAAAAGACTATCGCAAATTCCGTTGGAACAATGTGCCAAGGTATTTGCACTTGATGGCGCAATAATTAGGACATCGGCCCAAAGACCTAACTCAACGTGGTTCACCCATTCTCCTTGAGTACCAATGGTAAACGTGGAATGAACGGGATTGCGCGAGAGTGTGTGTAATGTTAATGGAGTTATGAAATCGCGGGCCGACTCAGTCATAACAACACGCACTTCAGCACCGGCTTTAACAAGAAGTCGAGTTAATGATGCACTCTTGTATGCCGCAATACTACCCGTAACACCCAGAATTATTTTTTTCCGGAATAACATGGGGAGAAATTATTTCTCTTCCGCCTGATCGTTCGCAGGATTGCGATGATAGACTTTTCCTTCTTGGTATTCGTTAATTGCAATCAACGTTGCTTTTGGCTGACGTTCGTAGTGTTTCGAAATCTCGATTTGCTCACGATTTTCAAAAACCTCCTCCAAATTATCGCTTGTAGTTGCAAATTCAGCTAGTTTGGAATTCAATTCTTCTTTCACGTTCAATCCAATTTGATTTGCACGCTTTGCAATAATCGAAATAGATTCGTAAATGTTTTCCGTTGTTCCTTCTAAGTTACGAAGGTCACGCGTTACTGTTGTGTTTTCTATCGCCATAATAATTTTCCTGCAGGGAATTTTAGTTTGTTGGTTTATATTGAGAAAGACGCTCTTGCGATTTGGATTGAATGATTTCTGCTTCGCGAGCATATTTTCCGGTTGCAAATTTATCAATAAAAGTGAAATAGGCGTCAATAGAACTTTTGTATCGTTCATACTTTTTTGAATCTATACTATTTTCGGCCAATTCATAGTTCGATTTCATGATTAAAAACAAGAATTCTTCTTTGTATGGAGTCATTGGAAAATCGCGTAATGTATTTTGCATCGATATGATAGCCGCCTTATAATCAGACATCTTATAATATAATTTAGCCAATTCGTATGATTTAATTTCCAGTTTTGCACGCAGTTTATCAATCAAATTATTGCATTCTTCGATACGCGAACTATTTGGAAATTGATTAATAAATAATTGCATTTCATCGATTGCTTTGTAACTATTCGATTGATCCAATGATGGAACCGGCGAACCTAAATAGTAACAATAAGCATTCATGTATGCCATTTCTTCGGTGCGCGAACTAGATGGATAGGTTTTGGCAAACTGTGCAAAATGGTAACTGGCACTTATCAAATCGTCGAGGTAGTAGTTGCAATAGCAATAATAAAAGTAGATATCTTCAGCTTCGGAGGTGCCGCGTTTTACACTTACTAGCTCTTCCAACAAAGGATAAGCCTTTTGATAATCTTTTTTTAGGTAAAGTGCTTTAGCCATTTCATACTTGCGTGAGTAATCATTACCTTTCAGAACCTTCTGATAATCACTGCATGACGTTGTAAATATCAACACAAACAGCAAGAAAAAAATCGTGCTTTTTATAAATTTCATGCAACAAAAATACAGAAAGGGTTGTTGACAATAAGATGTTCGTGACTTTTCCTTTAAGAAACCCGAATTTTCTTAATTTTGCAAACCAAATTAAAACAATTTCAACTGATGGATTTATTTGAAAAACTTAAGTCAAACCGTGGTCCTCTCGGATCATACGCTAAAGAAGTACATGGCTATTTTACGTTCCCTAAGCTGGAAGGTGAAATTGGACCACGCATGGTATTTCGTGGAAAGGAATGTCTCAATTGGAGTTTAAATAATTATTTGGGGCTTGCCAATCACCCAGAAGTTCGCAAAGCGGATGCTGAAGGTGCTGCTCAATTTGGAAATGCATTGCCAATGGGCGCTCGTATGATGTCGGGAAATTCCGATTTACATGAGCAACTAGAACGTGAACTTGCCGATTTCGAAAAGAAAGAAGATGCCATTTTGGTGAATTATGGTTACCAAGGAATTATGTCATGTATCGATGCATTGGTCGATCGTCATGATGTGATTGTATACGATTCAGAATCGCATGCCTGCATAATCGATGGTGTTCGCTTACACATGGGAAAACGTTATGTTTTTCCTCACAACGACATGGCGAATCTTGAAATCCAATTAGAACGCGCGACCAAACTCATTGCCGAAACCAATGGTTCAATCCTAGTTATTACCGAGGGCGTTTTTGGTATGAGCGGAGATCAGGGGCGTTTAAAAGATGTCGTTGAATTGAAAAAGAAATTCCAATTTCGTTTGTTGGTTGATGATGCTCACGGATTTGGCACCATGGGAAAAACAGGAGCTGGCGTTTCCGAAGAACAAGATTGTATGGACGGTGTGGATCTGTATTTCGGCACGTTTGCAAAATCAATGGCATTGATTGGTGGTTTTATTGCAGGCGAGCAACACGTTGTTGAGTATTTACGCTACAACATGCGTTCGCAGATTTTCGCAAAAGCACTACCAATGCCATTGGTAGTTGGTGCTTTAAAGCGTCTCGAATTGCTAAAAACAAATCCTGAATTGAAAGACAATCTTTGGAAAATCACTCATGCTTTGCAAAGTAAATTACGTGCCGAAGGGTTTGAAATTGGCAAAACACAATCGCCTGTTACACCGGTATTTTTAAATGGTTCAATTCCCGAAGCAGCAAATCTGATTTTCGATTTGCGTGAGAACTACAATATTTTCTGTTCGATGGTGGTGTATCCGGTTGTTCCGAAAGGAGTTATCATGCTACGATTAATTCCAACGGCAGTGCATACACTCGAAGATGTTGACTACACAATCAATGCCTTTTCGAGCATCAAAGACAAACTTAAAAATGGCCATTACGACAGAGCCATGGAAAAAGTAATGTTATAAATTACTTATTAAAAATCCCCGAATCAGCAATGTTTCGGGGATTTTTAATTTTATATATATCGACACTAGAAGCTTTTCGTTGGTTTGTGATTTCCACAAATTATCTCAATCGATTTATATATGAGTGCTTTGCTAATAAATTATAAAGCACTATTTATTTTTTTCATCTGGTTGTTTGATTGCTAAATAAAAGCCAGTACCAAAAAGAAGAGTAATAAATCCGGCGAAGTATGGAATGATTTCAGTCATTTTTTGAATTATTGATTAGTTTTAAATAAATGCCAAAGGCCAATATTGAAGGAACCCATAATCCAATAAAAGAACCGTCCTGTTTTTCTCCTTGAAAGTAGAGTATTTCAGAAAAGATTAACGATAACATGGCAGAAACAAATAGAAGTTTGTCTACAATTGTAAATTTTTTAAACATATTTTTTTTGATTTTTATTTATTCAGTAAAGCTAATTAATTTATTTAGCACTTTCGATGAGGTTCTTAGATTTTTATAAGGCTATGAGGATTTTCAGACTGATCGCTAACTTACTAGTTTATGTATCTTCGAAGCCATGAATTGGATTGTGTTTTTTTTCTGGTTTGCCATGTTTATTTGGGTAATAACAAAACTCCCTTTCTTCCAAAAATCGGGAGTAAAAACACTTGCTCTTTCTGTTGTATTTGTGCTAAAAGTTATTGCTGGAATTGGTC
>JBBALS010000258.1:0-3684 GCA_040402915.1 Flavobacteriales bacterium | reverse complement strand
TGGTCGTCCGGGTAAAATTGAAGTCATTTCAAGTAAGCCAACATCCACACAACGTGATCTTTCTTTAGCATATTCACCGGGCGTTGCAGAGCCCTGTTTGGAAATTGCCAATAATCCCGATGATGTGTATAAATATACAACTAAGGGAAATTTAGTCGCTGTTATTTCGAATGGAACGGCTGTATTAGGACTTGGAAACATTGGTCCAGAAGCATCCAAACCCGTTATGGAGGGAAAAGGTGTTTTGTTTAAAATATTTGCAGATATCGATGTGTTTGACATCGAAGTTGACGCAACCGATATCGATAAATTTGTTGAAACCGTTCAAGCCATTTCCCCAACATTTGGAGGAATCAACTTGGAGGATATCAAAGCTCCTGAGTGTTTTGAAATAGAGAGAAGACTCAAAGAATCGCTGAAGATCCCGATTATGCACGATGATCAGCATGGAACCGCAATCATTACAGGAGCGGCACTATTAAATGCATTGGAGATTTCCGGAAAAGATATTGGCGAAGTGCGCGTTTTGTTCAATGGTGCTGGTGCTTCTGCAATTTCATGTGCTAAATTGTATTTACAATTGGGTGTAAAAAAAGGAAACCTCATGATGTGCGATAGCACGGGAGTTATTAGCACGTCTCGTTCAGATTTAGATTCTCAAAAGCAATTTTTTGCCATCGATACATCTCGAAAAACACTCACAGAAGCATTTGTGGATATTGATGTATTTGTAGGACTATCAAAGGGAAATATTGTAAACCAAGATATGATTCGAAGTATGGCTGGCAATCCGATTGTGTTTGCCCTTGCGAATCCGGATCCCGAAATTCCTTATCAAGATGCTATTGCAGCTCGTGAAGATATTATTCTCGCAACAGGCCGCTCCGATTTCCCGAACCAGGTGAATAATGTGTTAGGATTCCCTTTTATTTTCCGTGGCGCACTTGATGTTCGCGCAACAACTATAAACGAGGAAATGAAATTGGCAGCAGTTTATGCCATCGCGGATTTAGCCAAACAACCCGTTCCCGATCAAGTGAACATGGCGTATAACATTGCTAATTTACAATTTGGGCGTGAGTACATTATTCCGAAGCCAGTCGACCCACGTTTAATTACCTATGTAGCACCTGCTGTTGCTAAAGCAGCGATGGATTCTGGAGTTGCAAAGAATCCGATTGCTGATATGGAAGCATACAAGCAGGAATTGATTAAGCGCATGGGACTTGACAATACTTTGATGGACCGTTTAACAAGTCGGGCTAAGACAAATCCTAAGCGCGTTGTTTTTGCTGAAGCCGATAATTACAAGATTCTAAAAGCTGCTCAAGTTGTTTATAATGAAGGTATTGGAATTCCAATTTTGCTTGGAGACAAAAATCGTATCAAAGAAATTTGTGATGAATTTATGTTGAACATGGAAGGGGTTGAAATTATTGACCCGCGGGATCCCTCCAATGAAAAACTGCGCTATGAGTTTGCCGATATCTTTTATGATGTGAGAAAACGAAGGGGTCTTACTTTATTTGAATCTAGAAAGATGATGCGCGAACGCAATTATTTCGGTTCGATGATGGTTCGAACAGGTGCTGCTGATGCATTGATTTCGGGATTAACCAGAAAATATCCCGCAACGGTAAAACCTGCATTGCAAGTAATTGGCATTCGAAAGGGAGTTAGTCGGGTGGCTGGTTTGTATATCATCATGACGAAAAACGGGCCTGTATTTTTCTCCGATACAACAGTAAATATTAATCCTACTGCTGAAGAACTTGTGGATATTACCATCCTGACAGCCGAAGCCGTTAGTAATTTGAATATTGTTCCGAAAATTGCTTTGCTCTCGTATGCAAACTTTGGATCAGCCGAAGGTGCCGATGCAATAAAAATGCGTGAAGTAGCAAGAATTCTTCATGAGCGCAGACCCGATTTAATTGTGGATGGTGAATTACAAGCAAACTTTGCCATGAATAACAATATGCTAAAAGAGCAGTTTCCATTTTCATGTTTGGTCGATAACAAAGTAAATACATTGATTTTTCCAAATTTAGCTGCTGGAAATATTGCCTACAAACTCATGCAAGAATTAGCAGGAGCGGAAGCCATTGGACCTTTGTTATTAGGTATGAAAAAACCAGTTCACATTTTACAATTGGGAAGTTCTGTTCGTGAAATTGTAAACATGGTAACACTTGCCGTTGTTGATGCACAAAATCAATCTTAGACATTTATGTACGATTATATTCGAGGAAAACTTATAGAAAAAACACCAACGTATGCAGTGATTGATTGCGGAGGAGTTGGATACATTTTGAATATTTCATTGACCACATTCTCACAAATAAGCAACCCCGACAATTGCTTGCTTTATGCCCATTTAGCTGTGCGAGAAGATGCACATGTGCTGTTTGGATTTGCAAGTAAAACCGAGCGCGAAACATTTCGTCTTTTGATAAATGTTTCTGGTGTTGGTGCGGGAACAGCGCGCATGATTTTGTCATCACTCAATGCATCCGAAATTGCAGAAGCCGTTTTAACCAATAATGTCAATACTTTGAAAAATGTGAAAGGCATTGGAGAAAAAACAGCGCAACGAATTCTGGTCGATTTGAAAGGGAAATTCGATCGTGATTCTATTAGTCCAGAACTTTTTGCTGGCTTACACAATACTGTTAGATCTGAAGCGTTAACGGCACTAACTTTACTCGGCTTCCCGAAAATTAATGCAGAAAAGGCACTCGATAAAGTAATAAAATCGGTTGAACAGGAACTCAGCGTTGAAGATATGATCAAGCAAACCTTGAAAGTACTTTAACGTATTGACACCCGTTTGACCGAATTCGAATTTGTAATTGATTGAAAAAATACACGAAATATCTAACCGGAAGCGTTGCTGTAATGCTCTTCATGGCTGTTGCCTGGAGTGCAAATAGTCGACCTTTTGATTGGATGGAAGAAAAGTCGCGTTTTGAATCAGATCCAGGACCCGGAGATACCACAGATACTGACAGTGCAACGGTTCTTCCTTTCCCATTTTCGGATGATGAATTGGATCCACTTGACCCAAATCCAAATGGGCTTTTTCTTGCAGACCCATCGAATATAGAAACCCAAATAGAGCTCAATTCGAAGACAAATGAATACGATGTTTCTCAGAAAATGGGAGACATGCGCTATGGTTACCCAACCTACATGACTTTTCAGGAATACCAGGAAATGGATTTCGATAAGGCATTGCAAAAAAACTGGCGCGATCGAATTTCGTCCGACGATGCGAGCAAACCTAAAAAAGGATTTCAACCAAAGATTATCGTTCCAGGGGAGGCATTTGCAACTATTTTTGGCAGCAATGTCATCGATATTCGACCACAAGGTTCCGCCGAATTAATTTTTGGAGGAAACTTCAATCGAACAGCAAACCCCGCATTACCTATTCGTCAGCAACGCGTTGGAGCATTTAATTTCCAGCAAAAAATCCAAATGAATATTGTTGGGAAAATTGGAGATAAAATCCAGCTTCAAACCAATTACAATACAGAAACCGGATTCAATTTCGACAATAAGGTAAACTTAAAATACGAAGGTAAAGAAGACGAAATTATTCAGTTGTTGGAAGCCGGGAATGTGAGCATGCCATTAACCGGAACTCTTATAACTGGAAGCCAGAGTTTGATGGGTATAAAA
>JBBALS010000257.1:0-3691 GCA_040402915.1 Flavobacteriales bacterium | reverse complement strand
AAATACAATAGTCATTGCTTCATTGTAAAGACGATCATACACTTTATTCACTTCCTTTTCATTCTTCATCATCCCTTTAGCGATTTCACGAGCACGTTCGCGAAGCATTTCATCTTGCGTTCCGGGTGCTCCCATATAAGAAAGAAAATCACCAGTAAAAGATTCTAAAATATCTTCATCCGAAACAGCAATATTGAATTCTTTTAAAATCTTCCCTTCAATCAACTGCCAACGAATTCCTTTAGAGTAATTTTCGTAGTTACTTTCAATATCTTCCGGATTCACTTTACCTTCATTTTGAGAAACCAACCAACGTTTCAGAAATTCGTTAGGTAAATCAAAACGCGTATTGTTTACAAGGTGTTCTACAACTTCGTTAAAAAGGCGGTTGTCAGTATCCTTGCGGTAACGAGATTCTCCATCCTCCTGAATGCGTGCACGAAGTTCTTCCTCTGAACTAATCGCACCTGGACCCAAAAGTTTATCAAAGAAATCTTGATTCACTTCTGCCAAGCTAGACTCTTTTACAGATTCAACTGTAAATCGGAAATGACTAGCTAATACTTCTGCTTCTTCCTTACTGATTGCGAGTATTGCACCTGTAACAGTTGGATTTGCAACTGCTGTTTGGAAGTCAACAATTATTTCTGAACCTGTATTCAATCCGGTAAATAAATCCTGTTGATTACCTGCTTTAATATCGTCAAACTGAATGGTTGTATTCTTAGAAATCCCATCAACCTTAACGTTTCCTTCAGCATCTAGCTCTTCGAACAAACCGGTAATTTGATTGCCATCTTTAGATGATTCGGATTCCACCATTTCGCCTAAACGCTTGCGATAATCTGCAATGATATCGTCGATATAGGTTGCATCTAGTTTTACTTTGTAGATGTTAAAACGATGATTGGAAGAAATATCCAATTCAAATTTAGGAGCCAATCCCAATTCAAACGACAAGTTAATTTCGCCTGGATTATCTAAGTCAATTGCTGTATCATTTGCAGCTTGAGGAAGTGGATTCCCCAAAACATCCAATTGATTGTCGCGCAAATAATTAAATAATGTATCGGAAGTTAACTTGTTTAATTCATCGACTAAAATTGATTTCCCATACATCTTTTTCACCATGCCTGCGGGCACTTTACCTAGACGGAAGCCGGGCATTTGTACTTTTTTGGAATAGTCGCGAAGCTGAGCTTCAATTTGGGGTTGATAATCGGCCGAAGTAAATTGTATCCGGACTATGGCGTTGAGCGCGTCAACATTTTCTTGTGTAACGTTCATTCTCTAGGTATTCTTAACAATAAAAAATGCTTCTCCCAAAACAGGAGAAGCAATGTGCGGATGAAGGGACTCGAACCCCCACGCCTCTCAGCGCCAGATCCTAAGTCTGGTGCGGCTACCAATTACGCCACATCCGCATGGATCTTAAAAAGGAGTGCGAAAGTACTGCTCAATTCGGTATCTACCAAATATTTTTCAATGTTTTATTCATTGTATTGATGAACAGAGCATTTCGTTTAAAGAATCACCCTCGACATCGTATAAATAAATGAAACTACTGGACTATACAATAAAATTCCAATTGATTTGGCGAGATAGAATCAACAACATCGCGATGCTTGTGTAAATAGCGATGGTTTTGAAACGCGCAGTGTCGCTGGATGCTTTTTTAGAGAATGAACGTCCCAATTGCAACAAAACAATAGCAATAATCATCGTTAATGGATGCTCCAATGCATACAAACGTGAAATGGCATCTTTCATAACTCCAGGTGTACTTAGTGATTTAAAACCTCGCTCATTTGAAAAATAAATGATTAATCCAATCAATAATTGAGAATGCGCCAAACCAATCATAGCTCCGCCCAAAGCATTATCAAGTTTTTCAAACGATTTATTTGTTAACCAACCTACATAACTTCTGTAAAGAATAAATAGAATGATTGGCAAAAGTATCCAACGTAAAAGATTGTGGACAAGAACTAAAATTTCCATGTGTAATTTTTTTTCAAAAATACAGGAAAGCGTTTTCGTTTCACTTTTAGTGAATTTTAATTTTCAACATCCCGAATTTCATTTACCAACATTCCCAATTTCTTCATAATTGATTTAACCTACCTCACTGAGGAGATTCGTTGATAAGATCTGATTGGGATTCCAATTTCTCAATGCACAAAAAAGTATGTTTGCTCAAACTTCAACACGATGAAAGCAATCAAGCAGTTCATTTATCTTATTATTATTTGCATCTGTCCATTTTCAGTAAACGGCCAAGCAGTTGAAAACGCTTTATTGTGGAAAATTCAAGGAAATGGATTGAAAAATTCTTCATACATTTTAGGAACCTATCATTTAGTGAACAATGAGTTCTTGAACAACTTAAAAGGTTGTGAATTAGCCCTTGAAAAAACAAGTTCGGTATTGGGCGAACTCGAAATTACACCCGAAGTTGCAAGTCAAATGATGCCTTTTATGCTTTTGGAGAATAGCTCAATGGATAGTTTAATGAATCCTCTTCAATACGATTCATTGAGCCAATTTGTACAAGATAAATTGGGAGTACCGATGGTTATTTTTAATAAAATGAAACCCATGGGAATTTACCTCATGCTTTCGGCTGCAGAAATGAAGAACACGCCCTTTTTAACGAATTTCAAAGGGGAACCTATGGATATCTATGTGCAAAATGAGGCAAGGAAAAATAAAAAAGAGGTATTTGCCTTGGAAACAATTCAGGATCAAGCAGACTTGTTATTCAGTCATGTTGCGCTGAACGAACAAGTAGAATTACTTATGCAATACATCAGAACAGGAAAGCAAGAAAGTACTTTAGAGAATGATCGAATGAATAATTGTTATATGAATCAAGATTTAAATAGCCTCGATTCATTGGTGAATGCAAGCGGTTTTACTGCCATCGAATCAGATCTATTATTGAAAGACCGAAACATCCGATGGCTTCCTCGAATTGAAGAAATCATCCAAAAACAATCATGTTTTATTGCGGTTGGAGCTTTGCATTTAGCCGGAGAAAGTGGTCTAATCTTCTTGTTACGTAAACAAGGATATACACTTAGTCCTGTTCATAATCGTAAAGATGTAAATTAAAAAAAAGAACATTTTTTAGAAAAGCGTGTTACATTTGCACTTCGAATTGAGAAATACATGAAAAATAATCAAACCAAATTCATCCTCGTTATTTCAGCAATTGCAGTTGCTGCATTATTCCGATTAATCCCGCATTGGCCTAATTTTACTCCCATGGCAACCATTGCGCTCATGGGTGGAGCGCTTGTAGCAAATCGATTCATGGGCTTTATTATTCCATTAATCGCTCTTTTAATTAGCGATGTGTTAACCATTACCCTCATCAATTACCAATGGATTACTGTGGAAGATTATTTCTCTTCTCCTTCTACCCTAGTTCTCTACTTAAGTTTTGTAGCTATAACTGCTTTGGGATTACTTTTGCGCAATCGTCAAAGTTGGAGCAATTTGGCTACCGCATCTTTAGCTAGTGCACTTGTCTTTTTCATCATAAGCAACTTCGGTGATTGGTTGGGTAACACTTTACCAAAAACGTTTGCTGGACTTTTAGCAACCTACGAATTAGGAATTCCTTTTTTCAGTTATAACCTACTTGGAAATTTATTTTATACTTTCTTATACTTTGGGATTTTTCATT
>JBBALS010000256.1:0-3701 GCA_040402915.1 Flavobacteriales bacterium | reverse complement strand
ATATAGGGAATGGGAAGAGTGAGGAGGAGAAAAACCAATGCTGACCATTTCGGCAATTGCCAACCTTTAGGCGTTGTTCCCTTTTTCAATAAAACAAATGCAAAAATTGAGGCAATGCTCCAAAGTAGAATTCCTTGGTAACGCGATACTTTATAAAGCTCCGCCAAACAGCCATAGCAGCGAGTTAATCCAAGCCAAGTAGGTTCTAAAATGGACAACAATAAAAATCCAATGGAAAGCAGCAGTGCCGATCTATAAACCAATTGACGATTACCAACTCCGAAAAGCACCAAAAAACCAAGGGCCATGGCAGAACCCGTAAAAGAACGACTTAGATATGGACTTAAAAACCACGAACTCCAAGCAACATCAACAAAAATGTATTCTAGAAACTCAGATTGCAAGGTTGAATACAATCCAACTAGAAAAAGAAAAAGACCTAAAAGAATCCTGAGTAAAATATTCATTGAGTTTTTTTATAAAAAAAAAGCTGGCCAAAGTTGGCCAGCTTTATAAAATAAATGGGAAAATCACTTTTCAGCCCAAGTGCAAAATCCAGTTGATGTACAGGATGTTTTTGCAACGTCTGCATCACTTTTCTTAAGTCCTGGATAGTCTACTGTTGTAGTTTGTCCAAGAATAGCACAAGTACACGTGTAATCTTTTTTGCAAGAAGCGAAGAACGCTACTACAGCGACTGCTAATAATACTTTTTTCATGGTTTATAGTTTTTGATTTGAGCGCCAAAGATATTTGATTTGATTACACCAATTACAATATGAATTTTAAAAAATAAATTGCTCATTTTGAATAAAAACAAAAAATCATTTCAGAAGAATAGAGAACTTAAATTGGTTTTTAATGAAGTCAAATTCAAAAATATAAACTGATTTCATCCAAATTTCATCAAATCGAAATTCAATGTATATATTTGAACTCAATATCTGAATGAACATTTGAAAATGAAAAAAGTAATAATACCTTGTTATATTCTGCTTCTAATAGCATTATTTTTTTCTTTTCAATCCTGCAAAAAGTGCATGAACTGCACTTCGAAAAATAAAAGCACGGGACAAACTGTCGACACGTATACAGAATCTTGTGGCAAGAAAGCATCGTTGGATGCCATTGAATTAAATTACCGAGCAAACCTGCCAGATTCCTTAACCTTAGATTGCCCAAGGGACTGATGGAAAAGCATTTTAAAAAATCGCTCTATTTTATGATCGCCTTCTTCTGGTTGATTGGATTTAATTCTTGTAAAAAATGTACAAGCTGTGAAGTGAAGGATTCGAATGGAAACACCATTCAAGAACCTACTAAAACATGTGGAAGTGCATCCGATTTAGATCAAATAAAAACAAACGCTCAAGTTCAAGCAACTAGCATTGGTGGTTCGTTTGAATGTCTGGATGAAATTTAATGACTGATGATTAGCTTCTCGACTTTCTTTTTTGAACGATCCGAAATAACTAAGAAATAAACACCCGATTTTACATCATTTACAGGCAATTGCGTTGTTCCTTGTTGCAAACTAACCGATTTAATTAATTTCCCTGCAATATCATACAAGGCATAATTAGCATCTGTTTTAAATGATTCAGTTTGAATGGAAACCACATCGTTTGCTGGATTTGGGAAAACTCTTATTGAAGTTGAAGTAACTAGTGGTGTTGAGAGTGGCGTTTGAACTCTAAAATCCCAAGCACCTCTTCCATACGTTACAAAGCGTGCGGTTTTCATCGATTCAATATAATCCAATGACCAATAATTTTGATTTGGAGCAATGCCTTCACCCAAATCGAACCAAGCATTTTCGGATTTCACATAAACATAGGGACCAACTTCAGTAGCAGCGAAGATGAATTCATCGCCAGGTGTTCCATCCATTTTATAAACCAAGGTAGAAGGAAGCCCAGAACTAGTTGCAGTAAATGAAACACCATTATTATCAGAAAAATACACCGGTGGATTTGAGTAACCACTTCCGCATACATATACTTCGCCTAAATTTTTCTTTGAGGGGTAGATGCAAGCTCCATATAAATAATTGCCATTAGGAGAATTTGCAATCACTACAGATGTCCATGTTAGACCGCGATCTGTTGATCTATAAAAACGCCCACTTTCAGTATAGACATACCAATAACTATGATTCAATGGAGATACGGCAATGGCAGAAATTCCTCCCATAAAAGAAGGTGCAAGATTGTTAGCTGTTAAGGTAGTTCCATTGGGTTGAAGCTTTGTAATCTTATTGCCATTTGCCATATAAGCAATATCATCGTAATCAGGATCGGCCAACAAGGGTGGAATCCAAAAGGTGTTACTGCCATCAAAATCCCAAGTAAAATCGGATGTGGTTGTAGCATCGGAATAAAATATCGCGAAACCTGGATATACCATGAAAATACTAAAACCATCATTCCCCGAAACGATATGACCATAATCGCCACTCACCACTTGTTCGGGCATGAGTAATCCTCCATTATCCGTTTCGGCACGCTGGAAACCTTGATCTTGCGCTCCTAAAAAAACCATATTGGTATCGTAACGGGCAGTTAATGAAGAGTAATACTGGCTAATGTTCAAGCCATTCATCGAAATATTAGTAACCTGTTGGAGATTGTTAGTTGAAATATACGTTCCTCCATCGGTGTTTATCAATTGAAATTCAGAACCATCCGCCTTTCTTAAGCAGTTAACTCCAGGATTATCAGCATGCAGCTTGGATGTCATGTTCTGATAGTAATCGGGCCAATCATTTATTTTAGTCCAAGTAGATCCGCCATTCACACTCCGATAACATTCAACATCCCCAAAATAAAGTAAATCGGGTGTATTCACTGAGGCATTGAAACTGGTTTTGAAAAAGGGAGATTTCCCCAAGTCAGACATTAAGGTCCAATCGACTCCTTGATTTGTTGAGCGAAAAATCTTTTGATCGACATAGGCATACAAAGAAACATTTCCATCGGGAGCGAGATAACCTGTAAGCATGGTGTATCCTTGAGGAATTCCAGGTAATACACCAACGTTTGTTAATGTTGAATCGTTCAATCCTATTCGGTATGCCTGATCATTATGAACCAAATACGACGATGTATTTCCGTATTCGGGCGCCCAAATATCGAACTGATTCAAATCGCCATTGCCAACATTAGGAACAGCGTAGAAAAGTGAAAATGTAGCACCGCGGTCGGTCGATTTGTACAACTGTACACTCGAAGGTATTCCGATTGAATGTCCTCTAAGTAACACCAAGACCGTTGCCAAAGAATCGTCGCAAACCTGCACACGTTCGATGCGTTCGGAGCCAGCGGTCATTAATGGAAGCCCTGTTGAACTTTGCCACGTTTCACCTTCATCATCCGAATAATAGATGAATCGGTCACTTGTTCCAACAAGGATTCGTTTACTTCCGTTTCGATGAATTACTCGAACCAATTCGATGGATTCAAATTTAAGTTGGTCGTTTAGCACTTCCCAATTACTACCATTGATTGAACCTCTCCAGATGCTTCCACCATCCGAACCCAGATATATTTTTCCGTTGCTTGTATCATAATCGGCAGTATGGGTCCTACCAGCCAAGTTCCCGCTCCCCTTCTCTGTCCAAACTCCTTCTAATAATCCACCCGCAATACTAACAGCCCCTCCCGATTTGCTCAAATTTTGAGCATTTTGGTATTTTTTCCAAC
>JBBALS010000255.1:0-3702 GCA_040402915.1 Flavobacteriales bacterium | reverse complement strand
TAATTCGTAATCTGCAATCCGTAATTCGTAATCCGTAATTCGTAATTCGTAATCCATAATTCGTAATCCGTAATCCGTAATTCGCAATCCGTAATTCGTAATCTGCAATCCGTAATTCGTAATCCGTAATTCGTAATTCGTAATCCGTAATCCGTAATTCGTAATTCGTAATTTGCAATCTGTAATTCGTAATCCGCAATTCGTAACCCGTAATCCGTAATCCGTAATTCGTAATTCGTAATTCAAATAAAAACATGAACAGCCTAGTTTAATAGACTGCCCATGATTACTGCAAATTATTCAGGTTTTTTACCACCTCCCGTTTTCAGAATTTCATTAACTGATATTTCAGTAATGTATTTTTTCTGTCCTTCTTTATCGGTATACGAGCGATTCAGGATTTTTCCTTCCACCACAACTTCCTGACCTTTTTCCAAATAACGTTCTGCAAATTCAGCCGTTTTCCCCCAAGCCACTAAATTGTGCCACTGAGTTTCGTTTACCAATTTGCCTTCACTGTCTTTGTATTTGTCGGATGTTGCAAGCGATAATTTTGCAATTTTTTTTCCGCTTTGAAGTTCTTTCACTTCGGGATTACCGCCTAAATTTCCTATTAGACGTACTGAGTTTTTAATGTTGTTCATGTTTTATAATTTAATGATAAATAAAAACGGGTGCACCCTATCGTTCCGGTTATCATATGACATTGCAAACATATTTTAATGCAATTCAATTAATCGTATACTAAACGTTTATATACGTATATAAATGTTTAAAAACGGATAAGCAAAAAATCAAATCTTACTATTGACATTGTAAAAATAGAACACTATGTTTGTTTTATTATTAATCTTATCCTTATATTATATGTATTTAGTTAAAAAATGTAATGAGTGTGGCGAAGCCATGAATGGGCGAAGCGACAAACGATTTTGCTCCGACTTATGCCGAAATGTTTACCACAATCGTGAGCGTATTTCTCAAACTGAAAAAATCAGAGAAGTGAATATCATTCTTTCGCGCAACCGAAGAATTTTAAAACACTGCTTTGAAGGTCGTTCATCCAAAGTTCCTGTATCCTATTTGTACAAGTGCGGTTTCGACTTTAATTATTTCACTCATCAACTGAAAGATCCGCAAGGAGAACTTGTGGTTTTTTGTTACGAATTAGGGTACCAGCAAATGGAAAATGATAAAATTGCTGTGCGAATGGAATAGATAAGATTTCCATGATAATAGAAACATTTTTTGTAGTTTTGCAAAAGTTAATTGTTCATTGAAGTACACTTATCCAGAAAGACCGAGGGAATAGGCCCTATGACGTCTTGGCAACCTCTTTCGAACGGTGCCAATTCCTAATCATGCGTTTTTCGTATGAGCAGATAAAAATGAATATTCTTGTTCAAAACTTCATGCCTGCTTCAATCTGTATTTCTGATTTGTGACTTCTTAATTTATAGAAGTAATAAAGCATGTCAAAACTGCAAGAAGCGCTTAAAAACAGAATATTGGTCCTTGATGGTGCCATGGGTACGATGATTCAACGCCATGACCTTGAGGAAGAAGATTTCCGTAAAGGTTTTTTCGAAAATCATCAATCTCCCCTGAAAGGAAATAATGATCTTTTAGCTCTAACTCGCCCAGAAATTATTTTGGGTATTCATGAAGCCTATTTTGAAGCGGGTGCCGACATTGCTGAAACCAATACTTTCAGTGGCACGAGCATCGCGCAAGCTGATTATCATTTAGAGCATATCGTTTATGATTTGAATGTTGCCGCAGCAAAATTAGCGCGTGAAGCAGCCGATAAATACACTGCACTCCAACCGAATAAACCACGTTTTGTGGCCGGTTCTGTTGGTCCAACTAACCGAACTGCAAGCATTTCGCCTGATGTAAACGATCCAGGATATCGTGCTATTACCTTCGATGAACTTGTTGTTTCATACACCGAACAAGTGCGTGGATTGGTGGATGGAGGCGTTGATATTCTGCTTGTTGAAACGGTATTCGACACATTGAATTGTAAAGCGGCTCTTTTTGCCATCGATCAGTTTTGTGAAAAACACGAAATCCGAATGCCAGTCATGGTTTCGGGAACAATTACAGATGCATCTGGACGAACATTAACAGGACAAACCGCAGAAGCATTTTTGTATTCGGTTTCGCATATCGATTTGCTTTCTGTTGGATTTAATTGTGCTCTCGGTGCGCGTCAGCTAAAACCCTACATCGAAACACTTGCTAAGAATTCTAAATTCAGAATTTCGGCACATCCCAATGCCGGATTACCCAATGCGTTTGGACAATACGATGAAACGCCTGAGCAAATGGGTGTTCAAATTCGTGAGTACCTCGAAAGTAATTACGTCAATATTATTGGAGGATGTTGTGGTACTACACCCGATCACATTCGCGAAATTGCACGCATAGCATCGGAATACAAGCCGCATGAAATTCCTCAATTCGAGCCACAGCCATTTTACAGTGGACTTGAACCTGTTACCATTCGCGAGGAAAGTAATTTTGTGAATATCGGTGAGCGAACCAATGTTACTGGATCGCGCAAGTTTGCCCGACTCATTATGGAAGGCAATTACGATGAGGCTCTTACAGTTGCTTTAAATCAAGTGGAAGGCGGCGCCCAAATTCTGGATGTGAACATGGACGAAGGCATGCTCGATTCAGAAGCTGCGATGGTCAAGTTCCTCAACCTCATGGCTTCGGAACCAGATATTGCCAAATTGCCTTTCATGATCGATTCATCTAAATGGAGCGTGATTGAAGCGGGATTGAAATGTGTGCAAGGGAAATCAATTGTAAATTCCATTTCTATGAAAGAAGGGGAAGATAAATTTATTGAACATGCTCGTTTGGTGAAACGCTATGGTGCCGCAGTGGTTGTGATGGCTTTCGATGAACAAGGTCAGGCCGATTCGTACGAACGCCGTATCGAAATTTGCCAACGTGCATACACGATTCTTACTGAAAAAGTTGGATTACCTGCTACGGATATCATTTTCGATCCAAACATTTTAACAGTTGCAACAGGGATTGAAGAGCACAATAACTATGCAGTCGATTTTATCAAAGCAACACGTTGGATTAAAAACAATCTGCAAGGTGCTCGCGTAAGTGGCGGTGTATCTAATATTTCGTTCTCGTTCAGAGGAAATGATCATGTTCGTGAAGCCATGCATTCGGCCTTTCTATACCATGCAATTAAAGCTGGATTGGATATGGGAATTGTGAATGCAGGACAGCTCGAAGTGTATGAGGAAATTCCGAAAAATTTGCTCGAATTGGTGGAAGATGTTTTATTGAATCGTCGCCCTGATTCCACGGAGCGTTTGGTTGAATTTGCCGAAACTATCAAGTCGAAAGGGAAGGTTCAGGAGAAAGATCTTCAATGGAGAACATGGCCCGTTAACAAACGTCTGAGTCACGCATTAATCAAGGGAATTGTTGAATTTATTGATGAAGATACGGAAGAAGCAAGAGTAGCATTCGACCGCCCTTTGCAAGTAATTGAAGGTCCATTGATGGACGGAATGAATATCGTAGGCGATTTGTTTGGAAGTGGAAAAATGTTCTTGCCGCAGGTTGTGAAAAGTGCGCGTGTGATGAAAAAATCGGTTGCCTATCTTTTGCCTTTCATCGAATTAGAAAAGAACGAAGGGGAATCGAATAGTAACGGACGCA
>JBBALS010000254.1:0-3709 GCA_040402915.1 Flavobacteriales bacterium | reverse complement strand
CACAACACAATTTCTGTTAATAACTCGCAGTTACCAACTATGCGGTGTTAATGTTTTCATCCATAAAAAGGCGAATGAATAGTTATATTTGCCATGCATTGAATGAATCGAAATTAAATTCAACAGCCATTTAACTATGACCAAAATAATTGCAATAGCCAACCAGAAAGGTGGAGTAGGAAAGACGACCACTGCAATAAATTTAGCCGCAAGTTTGGCCATCCTAGAGCATAAAACCTTATTGATAGATGCCGATCCTCAAGCCAATGCAACTTCTGGAATTGGTATAGACCCTAGAAGTGTAAAGACCAGCATTTACGAATGCATTATCAATGAAGTCGAACCCCAAGACATCATCATAAAAACATCCACGCCCAACCTCGATTTAATGCCAGCGCATATCGATTTAGTTGGAGCCGAAATTGAAATTATCAACCTGCCTAATCGTGAGCACATGATGCGGGCTGCACTGAGTAAAATCAGTGACCAATACGAATTTATCATCATCGATTGTTCTCCTTCTTTAGGATTGATTACTGTTAATTCTTTAACTGCGGCCGATTCTGTAATCATTCCTGTTCAGTGCGAGTATTTTGCGTTGGAGGGATTGGGGAAATTACTTAATACTATTAAAATTGTTCAATCACGCTTAAACCCAGAACTTTCAATTGAAGGCATTTTGCTAACGATGTACGATAGTCGCTTGCGTTTAAGCAATCAGGTTGTTGAAGAAGTGAAAACACATTTTCAGCAAATGGTATTTGACACAATTATTCAACGCAATATTCGTTTAGGAGAAGCTCCAAGTTTTGGTTTATCGGTTATTATGCACGATGCGGGTTCTTCGGGAGCAATTAATTACTTGAATTTGGCAAGGGAAATTCTTCAAAAGCACGATATGACGCGCATTCCTTCGACAGAAAAAGTGATTGAGCCATTTAATGAAAATTTAAATTAATCGGGAAGCAGTAAACATGAACAACAAACGGAATGCTCTTGGTAAAGGCCTGGGAGCCCTGCTTACAAGTCCCGAAACAGACATCACTACCCGAAATTCAACTCCTGGCGACTCATCTGTTGTGGGTTCTATTTCCGAACTGCAAGTTGCCCAAATCGAAGCCAATCCTTTTCAACCACGTACGTATTTTGAAGAAGAGGCCTTGCGCGAGTTAGCCGAGTCGATTCAAGAAATGGGACTTATACAACCCGTTACGGTTCGTAAAATTGGATACGATAAATTCCAGTTGATTAGTGGAGAACGTCGTTTTCGTGCTTCGCAAATGGCAGGTTTAATTACCATTCCAGCATATATTCGAATTGCCAACGATCAAGCTATGCTTGAAATGGCATTGGTCGAAAACATTCAACGTGAAGAACTCGATTCCATTGAAATTGGTTTGGCGTACCAGCGTCTTATTGAAGAACTGAAACTCACACAAGAAGAAGTGAGTGAAAAAGTGGCCAAAAAACGTTCTACTGTAGCCAACTATTTACGCTTATTGAAGTTGCCTCCTGAAATCCAAATGGGAATTCGGGAACGTAAAATTTCCATGGGGCATGCACGTGCCTTGGTTGGAATTGATGATGCAAAACAGCAGTTAAGTTTATATAACCAGATACTTAGTAGCGAAATGTCGGTGCGTCAGGTGGAAGACGCAACTCGGAAAAATAAGAGTACCGATGTTGGAACATCGAGAACCGCTAAAATGGTTCTTCCTGCAGAACTAAAAGCAGCCATTCAAAAGTTAAACAAACGTTTGGAGGCTCCAGTCGATATTAAGTCGGATAAAGATGGTAAAGGCCAGTTAAATATTCGTTTCAATTCATCCGAAGAATTGGCAAACTTGCTAAACAAACTCATTCCTTGATGATCATGCGTTTTTTGCTTGTGCTTGTTTTTGGATTTTTTTCATTTGCATTACTTGCACAGGAATCTTCGTCGACTAATAAAAAAAAACTGAGTAGCGACACAATCCCTAAACGCCCTGTTCATTCGCCTAAAAAAGCGACACTGCTTTCGGCAATTTTACCCGGTGCGGGACAAGTTTACAATCGTAAATATTGGAAAGTGCCAGTTTTAGCAGCTGGTGCAGGTGCTTTGGTATATAGTTTTCAATTCAATCAGAAGAATTACAATTTGTTTAAAACGGAATTGATTCATCGTCAGAGTGGTGCTATAGAAATCAATACGGAATTCAGTAATTTGAGCAATGCCAATCTCAATGAATTACAAGATTTTTACCACCGAAACCGCGATTTAACCATTGTTGGTATGGCGCTTTTATACGCATTGAATATTTTGGATGCAACGGTTGATGCTCATCTTTTCGACTTTAATGTTAACGAAGATTTAAGTTTGAACATTCGTCCCAAAACTCTTTATTCATCAATCTCATCCATGCCAATTGCGGGATTGGGCTTAACGCTAAACTTTAAATGAAAATAGCGTTAATTGGATACGGCGGTATGGGCAAAGTGATTGAAGAAAAGGCAATTGCGCGAGGCCATGAAATTTTGTTACGTGTGACCAAAGATTCGGATCCAACTTGGAAAGATACTTTGAAGCATGCTGATGTAGCCATAGAATTTACTCAGCCAGAAGCCGCAGTCGATAATATTTATGCCTGTTTCGAACAAAATGTCCCAGTAATAATAGGAACAACCGGTTGGTTTCATCAATTGCATGAAGTAAGCGATCGATGCGTTGACATGAATCAGGCACTTTTCTATGCGAGCAACTTTAGTATTGGGGTGAATATATTTTTCCAGCTCAATCGTCAGCTTGCACGAATGATGGCGACCCATTCAAATTATCAAGTAGGAGTGGAAGAATTGCATCATACCCGGAAAAAAGATGCCCCAAGCGGAACCGCAATTACCCTGGCAGAAGGAATCATTGCCGAACATCCTGCATATAAATCATGGCGAAAATCCGAGGATTCTAATGCTCTGAAAAGTTTTCAAATTCATTCCATTCGTCAAGATGATATTCCCGGAACTCACAGTATTGAATATCGTTCCGAAATAGATTCAATTAATATAACCCACACCGCTTTTAACAGAGATGGTTTTGCTTTGGGAGCTCTTGTAGCTGCCGAGTTTCTCCATGGTAAAAAAGGTGTGTTTACTATGTCAGACCTTTTAACAAATTCTTCATCACATGGATTATAAAATGATTATCAACATCCTGCTACTCCTAGCTTTGCATATAGGTTTGTGGAAGGTTTTTATAAAAGCAGAGCGTCAAGCTTGGGAGGCCTGGGTGCCAGGTTACAATTTATGGGTTTGGATTAAACTAATCGATAAACCGTGGTGGTGGCTCATTCTATTGTTGATTCCGGGTGTGAATGTGATGATTCTGCTCATCATGGTGTTTCTTCTAATTCGAAATTTCGAAGTGGAAAATACCCTCGAGTTGATTGTGGGGGTGGTGTTTTTTCCTTTCTATTTGATTTACCTCGGGTATAATGAAAAGTCCCGTTTCATGGGGAACGATTACTGGAAGAAATACGAAAAAACCAAGGCCTCAGAATGGACGGAAGCGCTTGTTTTTGCTGTTGTGGTTGCAACTATTGTTCGTACGTTTTTCTTGGAAGCGTTCACCATTCCAACATCTTCTATGGAGAAAACGTTATTAGTTGGTGATTATCTTTTTGTGAGTAAAATAAGTTATGGTCCTAAAACACCAAACACGCCGCTAACCATTCCA
>JBBALS010000253.1:0-3739 GCA_040402915.1 Flavobacteriales bacterium | reverse complement strand
CAATAATAACTTGATCTCCAAGTGTGAAATCTTTCACTAAAATTATTGAATATGGTCCAAACTGAGTTTCTGCTTCCTTTAATATGGCAGCCCAGCATTGCGCTTTTTCTTGTTCACTAATATTGGAGGAAAAACAAACTCCATATGGTCCCGTAACTTGACTATTCCCAGCAATCAAAATTCGAATGCCTTTCTTTTCTCTTCCTAATTGCACCAGACCTTTAAGTATTGATTCAATGGCCAGCATTAATTTACTATCTGAAGAAAACAAACGCCCCAAATTATCCAATTCATCTTTATACAAAACCAGCTCTTGAAAACAACCTGCAGCAATTGTTTCCCCATCTATTTCAATACTTGGATATAAAAAACGACCGCTTTCTCCTGAACCTTTAACCAAGGCATTGAGGTATCCGTGATTGAAATAAAATCCCTTATTGCTGGTAAATTCTTCGAACAAAGAGAACGATTCCAACCACTCAACTTTCATTGATGATTGGGATTTTGAAGCACCTAGAACGGAACAATTTTGAAACACGGCCAAAGATAATCGATTATAGGAAGTTCATGAAACAACCTATTAAGCAAACATCAACATTACTTATTTGTTTTCCGTTATAAAATCGTTTCATCCACAAACTTTATCTTCATTTCAGATTCATTGTATCATTTAACAATCGAATAACACACATAAAAACATAAAAAAACGCCCAAACGAATGAACGAATGGACGTTAAATTATCATATTATTAGATTATCGTGTTACAACTAAACGCTTCGTTTGAATCGTGTTACCTGTTTGAATACGAATAAGATAAACACCTGCCGAAAGTGGATCCAATTGAAATTGATGATCTCCTTCGGATAGTTTTCCTAAATTCTTTTGTGTTAACATTCTACCTGATACATCCAACATAGAAATTCGAACATCGCCGGCATCTTTTAGATTAAGTAAAACCAAACTTCTATCAATTGTTGGATTGGGTTGAAGTGAAAAATTCAACTGATTGTTTTGCTGAATCCCAAGCGTTGGATCATACAATGTGTTGCGTGTTGTATTGGTTACAACAGGTGCGTTGAAGTCAAAATAAATATACGCCGTGTTTTGAATTTCTGTTCCAAATGGAATATCCATTTTTCTATTAATGAAAAAACTCAAAACCCCATGACTTCCCGGTTCATTAACAAAACTATCCGGTAATTGAATGTTGTTGAATGTAAACGTAACAACACCATCACCACTAATGGAGTAATTTACTAAATGACTGCTTCCTTCAAAACGGAAACTAGGAACGTCAAGCGAAGCATCCAATGTATCTCTAACCACAACTGTGAATGCTGTATCGTTTCCAGTATTTTGAAAACGAATGGTATAATGCAAGGTCGTATCTTCATATAAAATTCGTCCTTCTTCACCTACTCCACGCGGCTCAACAGCTTTGTCGTTCGGATCGTAAGAACCCGAAATTAAACGAGCGTATTGATAGGTATTTGAGGCTAAATTAATATCCGGACCAGCATAGGTCAATGTAGCCGTTGCATGCACAGAATCACCTAAAACAGCACTCGTAGATAACACAGTATTCAATTGGTAATTATTACTTGAATGAGGATTTAACGTTGCCGCCGACCAAGCAGCCAAATGCGAAGCTGCATTGTAAGAACTCACAGCCGGAGAAGCTCCCGTATACGTTGCCAATGCATCATGCTGAACTTGAAGTCCTGTAGTTAAGGTTGTCGTTCCTGCATTTCGAACATTCGCATACCAATACATTGGGAAACCTGGTCTTGCTGGACCTGAATACAAATACACTTGAAGATCACTGAAAATTGAATCGGGTTGCATGTAAAAGTTATTCCCAGTAAACGTTGAACCAGCTGTTGATGCATCAACAGTAATAGTCATGGGGCCCATTGGACAAACCTGCACCCAATGATTAGGCGCATAGGCAGTTAAATCATATGTTCCTGGATCTGTTTCAATATCATAGTAACCGTTAGCATCGGTACTTCCATAATGATATCCTGGACCTGCATTCACTGTCACGTTTGGTAAAACGCCTTCGTTGGCATCCAATGTACAATTGCCATTTAAATCATTGAAAATTCTTCCTCGAATATGAACGCGACATGCTTGAGGCAATTGAATATTTTCATAATCATTGTCAGAACAGCCATTAGCATCAGTTGCAGTTACATAATAATATCCAGGTGTTAATCCTGTAATTGTAGCCGATGTATTCAATGAATTATTCCAGTTGAATGTATATGGCGCAGAACCTCCATTTGCTGAAACTGTTGCAGATCCATTTGCAATAGAACAATCTGGATAGGAAGAAGTAATGGTAGCTTGCACCGAAGAATATTCTGGAACATATTTATAAGCCGAAAGTGCACATCCTTGATTATCGGTAATAACTACGGAATAAGAACCTGATGCAATTCCTGTTTGATCTTCAGTCGTAGAACCATTAGACCAATTATACGTGTATGGAGCAACTCCACCTGTAACAGTCATATTAATTGCACCTGGAGCTCCTCCACAAATAGCTTGCGAAATAACACTTGTCGCTTGAAGATAATTAGGGCCAGCTGGAATGGAAACATATTGCTGACGTGTACAACCGATAGCATCAGTGATATTACAAATTATATAACCTGGAGAAAGCCCCGTTGCTATGTTGTTAAATTGCGCTGGAACAGTATTCCAAACATAGGTGTATGGGGCCGTTCCGGCTGCTGCAATTACGGTTGCTGTTCCGTCAAAACAATTTGATGCTGTTGCCATAGCTGTTGCTACGATGGGCGATGTTGAATAAACATACAAACCTTGAGAAGTAGATCCTGCTCCACCACCTGTTACAAAACATCCATTTCCATTGGTAACTGTGCACGAATAAGTACCAGCTGCAACCTGAGAAACCGAATCTACATTCGCTGTAATTCCAGTGTTTTGGACTCCTGTACTCCATTCAAAAGAATATGGTCCAACAGTGTTTAGAACTGTTAGACGAATTTTCCCATCTGCGTTACTACACGTTGCTGGTGTTATATTCTGGCTCAATTGAAAACTACCCTGTACGGAAAGACCTGTCGTGCCCATCAATTGCGTAGGTGTTGAAGAATCATATACGTGTATTTGGTAATACCCGGGTGCTAAATTGTTTGCACTTGTTCCAATAGCAACAGTGTCTAAGGTATTTGAACCAGCGGGAGGTTGAGTTACGCCCGATAAATACATAAGCCAATATGCTGTATAAGGTCCTACTCCTCCAGTAATTGTAATACTTGCCGATCCATCGTTTTGACAAGAAATAACCGTTGGATTTACTACTTGAACAGAAAGTGTGGTTTGTGCATTAAGATTCAATCCTCCTCCAATCAATATTAAGAGAAGAAAATTGAATAGAAAAAACCTTTTTAATGATGTAAAAGATGATATCATAGTTTTGTTTTTTATGAATTTTGACTGCAAGTTATCTTTTTTTAGTTAAGATGATTAAAAATTTAACAACATTTAATTATGAACTCTGTCAATAAGTTAAATGAATTAATATTGCTTAAAATTCAATTTATATAGTTGTTGATGAATCCATATAGCCATACTGCTTATTGCATCGATATTCTAACGGATTCAATAGCTCCAAGAAAAATTACTATTGAAGACGGTATTATTACAAACATAGAAAGTGCAAATGATTCGGAGTGCAATTCATTTATTCTTCCTGGTTTTATTGAT
>JBBALS010000252.1:0-3759 GCA_040402915.1 Flavobacteriales bacterium | reverse complement strand
GACTCCATTGGCTATTTCGCACGCTTGGGTAGTCAATCGATAACGTTAAATGGTGGAACAAATGTGGGATCGATGTCCACGTATTGCTTAGCGAACAATGGAGGTGTCAATACCATTGAAATGTATTCTCAAGAATATGGGTATTGCGCGGGCGGATTAAGCAGTGTTCTTCACACATTAAAGCCATTTGAATTACTTCGAACCTATTTGCAAGACTCCATTTTTTGTTCTGGCAGTCGGATTTTTGTAGGATACAATGCTGCGGGCTTATTATACAACAACAATGTAATAACGGCTCAGCTGAGCGATGCAAGCGGGAGTTTTACCAATCCAGTTTCAATTGGATCCTATGCTGTTCAAGCACCCGAAACCGATCCATCAGGAATTATAACCTGCACACTTCCATCCGGATTAAATGGAAACAATTACCGCATTCGGGTAGTTTGTGCTTCTCCCGATTTGACAAGTCCTGACAATGGATTTGATATACAAATACGAAGCAGCATTCAACCTCTAATTATCATCGACGCTACTCCGGATGTGGTTTGTTCGGGGCAAAGTCTAATGCTAAATGCAATTGGAACCGGCCTTGGAATGAATCCACAATATGCATGGACGATCAATGGAACTGCTCAATCCTTTGAATCTCAAAGTATTTCTATTGATACGGTAAACGCTATAACAAACGCTTCCGTTCAAATAACAAGCAGTTTGACTTGCGCTTCACCCAATACAAACAACACCTCAACGCAAGTTGATGTAGAAAGCATCCCAACTGTTTATGCTGGAAACGATGCGATAATTTGTGAGGGAGAATCCATTTTATTGGGAAGTCAATTCAACGAAAATGTGGTTTGGTATCCAAGCAATGGATTATCTGATGCAAGTGCAAATGCACCATTTGTCAGCCCAAGTGTGAGTATCATATACTATGTAAACAGCAATCAATCCAATAATTGTATTGGGAAAGATTCCGTTTTTGTCTTGGTAAATTCAATTCCTGCCCAACCTGTTATTGTGTTAAATGGCGGACAATTAAGTACGAGTCTTCTGTCAGGAATCTATACCTGGTTTTTGAATGATGTTATTTTGGATGGAGAAAATAGCAATAGTATAACCATTAATGGCCTTGGGAATTATCAGGTACAATTCACCGATACCAATGGATGTGTTTCTCCAATTTCTTCTGTATTTACCATTGAAAGTGTTGGTATTTTTCAAGAACAGGCAATTACTTCGATGCACATGGAGAATCAATCCTTGATGATTCAAGCGCCAAGCGAGATTACCGATTACAGCATTTTCGATATCAGTGGACGTTTGGTAATGAGTGGCAAATTGAATTTTTCTACACAGATTCCGTTAAGTGGAATCAACACCGGAGTTTACATAATTCGTTTTTCGGGGGATGCGATTTTAAAATCTGAGAAATTTGTGCTGAATTAATATCGATAAACCAAAAATAGACGCATAAAAAAAGCCGCTTTGAGCGGCTTTGGAGCGAAAGACGAGATTCGAACTCGCGACCCCGACCTTGGCAAGGTCGTGCTCTACCAACTGAGCTACTTTCGCATTGGGTTGGCAAAAGTAAAATAAAATCGTTTTCATCAAAGGATTTTATTCAAAAAAATTTAGCCTCCAAGTAAACGCTTGATTTCGTTGAGTTTTAAAAGTGCGTCCATGGGTGTTAAATTATTGATATCCGTCTTTTCCAATTCATCTTTGATGTTTTCCAACACAGGATCGTTCAATTGAAAGAAACTCAATTGCATTCCGGCTTGAACCGACTCTGGAACTTTAGGCGAAGCACTCCCCTCCCCTTTTCTATGTAATTTCTCCAGTTCTTTCAGAATCTCCGTTGCACGATCTACAAGCTTTCTTGGCATTCCAGCCATTTTCGCAACATGAATTCCGAAACTGTGGTTGGAACCACCTTCTTTCAGCTTTCTGAGAAACAGCACCTTTTGATTGACCTCCTTTACCGAAACATTGTAATTCCGAATTCGTGGAAATCGCGCCGACATATCGTTGAGTTCATGATAATGCGTTGCAAAAAGCGTTTTCGCTTTATTAACGGGCTGCTCATGCAAATATTCGGCAATGGCCCATGCAATGGAAATTCCATCGTACGTGCTAGTACCACGACCAATTTCATCGAGCAAAATCAAACTTCGTTCACTCAAATTATTGAGAATCGAAGCCGTTTCGTTCATCTCCACCATAAAGGTAGATTCTCCACTGCTTATATTATCAGATGCACCTACTCGTGTGAAAATTTTATCAACCAAGCCAATCTTTGCGGCTTTTGCAGGAACAAAACAGCCAATCTGTGCCATAATCGTAATCAATGCAGTTTGACGAAGCAAGGCTGACTTCCCCGACATATTGGGACCGGTAATCATCATGATTTGTAAATCTTCAGGATCGAGTCGCACATCATTCGAAACATATTCGTTCCCAACAGGCAATTGCTTTTCAATGACAGGATGCCTTCCTTCCGAAATTTCTAAAGCAAAACCTTCGTTTACTTCGGGCCTTACATAATTATTTTGCTCGGCCAGTGAACCAAATCCTAACAAGCAATCAATTTGAGCCAACAAAGATGCATTGTGCTGAATAGGCTGAATATATTCGGCTATGGAAGCCAATATTTCTTGATAGAGTTGAGATTCGATTCCAGAAATTCGATCTTCTGCGCCTAAAATTTTCTCCTCAAACACCTTAATTTCAGGCGTTATGTAACGCTCTGCATTTACTAGCGTTTGTTTACGAATCCACGTTTCCGGAACTTTATCTTTGTGCGAATTGGTTACTTCGAGGTAATAACCAAACACATTGTTGAAACTAATTTTGAGTGATGTAATTCCCGTAGCTTCAATTTCACGCTGCTGAATTTTCAACAAATATTCTTTCCCCGAGCGTTTGATATCGCGCAAATCGTCCAATTCGGCATTCACACCATCGGCAATCACATCGCCTTTATGAAGCGCAACGGGTGGATCATCCGAAATTTCGTTTTCGATGCGTTGACGAATCAACAAACATCCGTTTAATTGCTCCCCAATTCGTTGCAACAAAGGATCGATGCTCGATGCACATGTATCCTTTACATCCATTATGGAAGTTAATGCGCGCTGCAATTGTTTTAGTTCTCTTGGATTTACGCGCTGCACGGCAACTTTGGCAATGATGCGCTCCAAATCACCAATCTGTTTGAGTGATTCCGAAAGCTGTGAAGCTAATTCAGAATTATGCAGGAGTAAATCGACCAATTGGAGACGATCTTGAATGGGTTTTAAATCTTTGAGCGGCAATGATAACCAGCGTTTCAACATACGCGCGCCCATGGGAGTGAGCGTTTTGTTGATTACATCGAACAAGGTAATGGCTTGCTCGTAGGCCGAAGAGAACAATTCCAAATTACGAATCGTGAACCCATCGAGCCACATAAACTTATCTTCCTCAATTCGAGAAACCGCGGTAATGTGGCCAGTTCTATTGTGGTTGGTTTCGTTGAGATAATGCAAACATGCACCAGCTGCAATCACCGCCAAAGGCATTCCTTCAACCCCAAAACCTTTTAATGAAAGTGTATCAAACTGCTTTTGCAATAACTCGCGCGAATACGTTTCTTGGAAAATCCATTCGTCGAGTGCATACGAAAAATAGCGCTCGCCATGAACTTCTTTGAATGCTTTTGTAGCAGTTTTAGGCATGAGCACTTCGCCCGGCTGAAAATTCTGAATTAGCTTCTCGGCA
>JBBALS010000251.1:0-3795 GCA_040402915.1 Flavobacteriales bacterium | reverse complement strand
CATACGCTTGAGCAAGGTTAATTTAAAATCGTGTTCGGCTTTATATAGTTGAGCAATTTTTCGAACGGTAATCACTTTCTTTAATTCAGTTTGAAAACGACGATGTACATCAGCCATTTTTTGCTGACTTACAATATCGTCATCCAATGCTTTTTCAATTTCTTTTTCACTGAGATTTTTCAAATTGTCGTTGGTGGAACGACGCAGTTTAGACATTTCTCTTTTGATGCTTTCCAATTCATCGGTAAACTGATTGTAAACAGGCCAAAATTTCTGAGCTTCTTCTGAGCTGAGAGAAAGACGATCGGTGATGAAAGCGATGCGTTGTGATTTTATTCGATCGCGAACTTTATCTTTTTGAGCAATGGATGGGATGCTCAAGCAGAATAATAAAATGATAATAGCGGATCTCATGATTATTGAATTAGAGTTCGTTAATAATATCTGAATCCTCGATTCCTTCTTCGAGTAAATAGTTTTGAATTTCGGTTTTTTCGGTGTCGGAATTTTGGTAGGTAGTGGTATCGGAATTTAGGGCGAAGTGTGGATTTTCAATAATTTCGTAAACTTCAACATCATCAATAATTCCCTCCTGGTAAACATACGTTGAAATTTCTTCATTGGTCAATTCATTGGAAGAGCCAGTGAAATAACGATACCCTAAAACTCCAGCAATTATAAGAAAAACCGCTGCTGCGGCGAGTGTTGATGGACGTAAAAACAGGATTCGTGGCTTTACCTTGTTTTCTTCATGAATGCGTTCAGCAATGTTTGCAGGAAAGCGATCGAAGTAACCAGCAGGAACCGTAAATGGATTCTCCTTTGGCATACCTTCAAAATTAAATTCCGATGTTTCTTCTGTTTTCATCTTGTGCTTCTGATGCTTAAAGGTGTATTTTGGTTTAATCGCGTTTGATAAATTCTTCAATCTTTTTTACTGCATGGTGAAATGAAGCTTTTAAAGCACCCACCGAAGTGCCTAATATTTCAGACATTTCTTCATATTTCATTTCTTCAAAATATTTCAAATTGAAAACCAAACGTTGCTTTTCGGGTAAGGTTAAAATAGCTTGTTGTAATTTCATTTGAATTCGATCACCACTAAAATAAACATCGGTTTCCAAATTTTGTGCAAGCTGGTATTCAACATCTACCATCGGTATGGTAAATCGTTTCTTTTTTGACTTAAGGAATGTGATACACTCGTTAGTGGCAATTTTGTACAGCCAAGTGAAAATCTTCGAGTCTTCTCTGAAATTATCGAGGGCTTTGTATGCTTTGATGAAGACGTTCTGCAACAAATCGTCAGCATCATCGTGGTTGATGACCATTTTACGAATATGAAAATAGAGTCTTTGTTGATGTTGCAGCACAAGAATATTGAACGCACGATTGCGGCTTGCGGCTTGCGCAAAGAGCTCAAGAATTTCCCGGTCGCTGAATTCTTCCATGTTTAGCTCCGGTCAGTAATTCCGAAATGTTTAACGTCTGCGAATTGCGGATTCTGCAGCTTTTACAATGTCTGCGGTTTCTAATCCGTATTTAACCATCAATTCTTCTGGTGTTCCGCTTTCGCCGAAGCTATCATTAACTGCAACCATTTCCAATGGGCGAGGAAGTGTTCTTGATAACACCTGAGCGATACTATCGCCTAAACCTCCGTTGCGTTGATGCTCTTCGGCCGAAACGGCGCATCCCGTTTTACTAACCGAGGCAATGACTGCCGCTTCATCGAGAGGTTTAATGGTATGAATATTTATTACTTCAGCATCAATTCCTTGCTTCCACAATTCTTCGGCTGCTTTCAATGCTTTCCAAACCAAATGGCCTGTTGCAAAAATACTTACATCTTTTCCTTCTTTTAAAATGACGGCTTTTCCAATCTCAAAAACCTGATCAGCAGGAGTGAAATTTGGAACCTTTGGACGGCCAAAACGCAAGTAAACCGGACCTTCGTAACTTGCAATAGCGATTGTCGCCGCTTTGGTTTGGTTATAATCGCAAGGATTAATTACGACCATGTGAGGCAACATTTTCATGAGTCCGATATCTTCCAAGATTTGATGCGTTGCACCATCTTCTCCCAAAGTTAATCCCGCATGCGATGCGCATATTTTTACATTTTTACCCGAATAGGCAACACTCTGACGAATTTGGTCATAGACTCTGCCCGTCGAGAAGTTGGCAAATGTTCCTGTAAAAGGAATTTTACCTCCAATGGTCATTCCAGCTGCCATACCAATCATGTTCGCTTCAGCGATTCCGGATTGAAAGAAACGTTCCGGAAATTCTTTAATAAAAGCATCCATTTTGAGCGATCCAATTAAATCGGCACATAAAGCAACAACCTGCGGATTGCTGCGACCTAATTCTAGCAATCCAGCTCCAAATCCTGAACGTGTGTCATTCTGATCAGTAAAAGTAAATTCTTCCATATGCTTTATTTAATGGCGACCTGTTGTGAAGTGCCCGGTTGAACGGTGAAGTTTTTTTCGATTGTAAATAGTGTTTCCCGAATGCCCTTGCCTCGAAAAACAACTTTGTATTTCCCTGGCTGAAGACGAACGATATCTTGATTGGTATTTTCGTTGAGGTTGCACACCCAAGTCACAATGCCTTTGTCTTCTTGTAATATACTAGCAATACCTTGCAATGGTAGTTGAAAGTTAACTGTTCCTGGTTCGTCAATTTTTATGGTAGTTGTATAGCTTTGAGCAATATCAACCGCTTTGAGATACGTTCTTGGAAGTGTTAAAATTTCCAAATCGTATTTCCCAACAATGAGTTTCCGTGTTTCTTTGAATGACATCACATCCAAGGTTTGCATTTCATTTACTTTACGAATGATGCATTGCAAATCGCGGTAGGTTGCACCTTCGCCTGCTTTTAAGTTAAGAAAACCTTGAGGAGCATCGATGGGAATTACTGTATGTTTTCCAGCAACTAACTGAATGTCTTTTTTCTCAACCGGTGGTAATGTATGTGCAACAATTCGATACGTGCTTAAGCCATCAATACGCAAGGTGTCGGGCACGCCACGGTTATTCATTGTATGAACTAGGTTGTACTTTATTTGATTGGTTTTTTGATCGTAAAAAGTCATGGCCACATCGGTTTCTGTGGGTTTCCCATTTTTGTCGAGAAGATTAATCTGGCAGGAAGTGGTATTTAATACTTGGGTGATGATCACATTCAACACTTGTTTAAAAGAACTCTCGCTCGAAGCATCGTAAAAATTACCAATGCAATTGAATGAGTTGATAATGTCTGGATCCATCTTTCCAACACCCACTATGAAAGGACGCAATACAATTCCTTTGCTTTGGAGTGCCGCTGATATTGCACATGGATCGCCTCCACATTCCTCTTTACCATCTGTAATTAGCAATACAATATTCCGGGCTTTTGTATCGGGGAAATCTTTGGCGCAGGCTTCCAAGGAAAGAGCAATAGGAGTTGTTCCGCTAGGAGCTAGTTTGTTGAGTTTGTTTTTAATGAGGTAGCCATTATCGCGCGCAAATGGAACTTCCAACTTGGTGTCGTCGCAATCCTGCGGGGGATATTTTTTCTGATGTCCGTAACAGCGTAAAGCCAATTGAACATTGGGTTCAACACCTAAGCTATCCACCATCGAACTTACCAATCGTTTGGCAATGTTGTATTTAGAGTCACTTTCCCAAATGCCGAACATGCTGTTAGAGCAATCGAAAATGAGGAGAATGCGTGTTAATGGAGGTGGAATTGGAGCGACTGCAGTTGGTTTAGCAGTTGTTCTTTGTTGAGCATCTGCATTAA
>JBBALS010000250.1:981-3813 GCA_040402915.1 Flavobacteriales bacterium | reverse complement strand
GTTTAAAGTCATCGAAATTGATGGCTGGATAAGGATCATTAAATTGAGAAAATGATAAACCAACTACATAACCAAAGTCTAGATGAAATTTATTTCCAGCTCTCAAAATGAAACTCCGATAGTCAATCGAAGCGTTTTTAAAACCAGAAATAGTATCGGTCGATGTGGAAGCTCCTCCCAATTTGATTGAGAGCGCTTTGTATTGAGCTTGGCTACAAAGTGTAACCAAGCAAAATACAGCAGTAATTACAAACCTCATTTATCAAAAACTTTTTTGAAGAAACCTCCCTTTTTATCAGAATCAGATTTCTCTTTTGTAGATTTCAGACTTAACTTTGATTTTCTTTCACTTTTTTCAGTTTTCTGAGATTTTCTTGAAGAACCTAAGTCCGAAGAATTCATATTTATGTTCAAGTTCACTTTTTCTCCTGCCTTAATCATATCGCATAATGAGCAGTCGTCTCCTTCAGAACCAGAAGATTCTTTTTCTAACTTTAAACATGGTTGATTACAATCAGACAATGGTCTTTTTGGATTGTAATTAGGATTTGAAATACTTCCACAATCGCAGTATTTTCCTGAGCCATCATCTTCTGTTGCATCAGGATTATAATTAAGAGCAGATGGGTCAGTACAACCTCTAACAGGACCAGCACATGCTTTTACATCTGCAGCACGTTTAGAAATAATCTTGTTGAATTTGCCATTATTACCTTCTGTAGATACAAGAACAACTTTGCCATCTTGATAATATACTAATGCTTCAGCGCTTTTTTCATAAATTTTACGTCCTGTGTTAAGGTATTCTTCACGTTGAAGATTAAAAGGAATAACTTTTCTTGATGGTTTGAAATATTTGTAGATGTGAACTTCACAACCCGCATCAGTACCCATCATGATGTCGTATGGATAAATACCAGAAAAAACACTTAATGCTTGATCTTTGTTCATACCGGGCTCTAAGTTAGTAAGCTGCTCTGTAGTAATATGTTGAGCTAAATACGAACTTTTGTTTAATTTACATGAAGCCCCAAAAATTAATATTAGGGAGATGTTTACGTATAGGAGAATCTTTTTCATCGTAGTAAATTATTTATTGTTTAAAATCTGATTCATTTGATTTAGTGCAGCATTCGACCTAGATACACCTGTAGAGGTGTAGTAATAAAGCATATCACCTGTTTTTTGATCAAAAACAACCATTAAATCTGACTCATTTTTAAATCTATTTGCTCCTTGGTTTAGTCTATCTTCATTCACAGTTGCTGCTGGGGCACCTACATTCTTAACAAACTGGTGCACATATTTATATTCAACGACTTTTTCCCCGTTTATGTAATTAATATACATGTCGTAGGGAGTTGATTCAAGAGTAAATGAAACCTCTTTGAGTTTCATCCCCTTTTTTAATTTGTAAATCTTGCTCACAGAAGTGTAGCTGGGAGCAATTACGGTACTGCAGGAACTAATAAAAATAATTAAACCTGCAAAAAGTAATAATTTGCGCATATGTTTTATCCCTACTCTTTGGTTTTTCGGTAACACCCCTTACGTTAATGGCTTTCAGGATTGCCTTATGTATATTCTTTAGAAATACAAGATTGATAATTTGAGCATTTCTAAATTTTACTGCAATTATACATACTATTTATTCATTAATTGTATTTTAGTAGATTTATTTTTATTGGCTTAACTAAACGTTAATTTGAAATTAAACTATTAAACACATTTCAATGTTATAAGAATATATGAAGGCATGTTCAGCTTCAATAGAGCAATATAAAGTTAAATGTGCAGGTTTTCAATAAACGTCTATTGTTCAACAACTTAAAACGTTTTTATGAAATTTTGCAAATCATTTGCAATATTTCATATTTACCGTATATTTATTTCATAAAGAGCTAATTAAAATAGGAAATTGATGGTCAATAGGCTATCCCATTTTAGCCATAATTGAGTCATGCTTTGGGGAATCTGTATTTAAACCAGAAAAGCAATGAAACCCTAATCCGATTTCTTTTTGCGCATGTATTTGCCTTTGCGTTGATAATAGGATTTAGATTGTTGTCGGTGTTTGAATGCATCTTTATCGGTGCTTACCGCCTTACGATAATGTCCTTTGCGAAACTGACCGCTGCGAGTCATGCTGGGTTTTACATAGGTTCCACTGGAACTTCCCGAACCGCCAGAGTTAGTGAAAACGCCTACCAATGCAGCAACAGAAAGGCAGATAATGAAGAAGTAAAAAACACAATTTCCTGCTTTCTTTTTTTCCATGGTGCTGGTCAATGAATAGCAAGTTACTTAATTAGCAGACATATCGCGTGAAGGATTGAAAGGGAGCAAGCGCAGCGCCGGTGACCCGCAGGGGCCGAAGCAAAGCGAAGCCCTGCAAAGCCTGACCCGAAGCTTGCGCAGGGGCACGCCCATAATTTAATTAGAAGCGGTAACTTTCTTCAAGCCCGTTTTTAGAAAATTGAGGTAGTTTTCTTTGCTAGTGTATCCAACCGGTTCAGCCAATTTCTGTCCTTCGGGAGAAAGTGCAATGTATTGCGGCTGTGAATTGGTATTGAAATTTACCACTTGCATATTGCTCCATTTGTTCCCAACCGTTCGCACGCGTTTTCCTGTTTTGCAACTGATGAATTTTTCGGATTCTGGCAACTCTGCTTTTTCATCCACATACAAAGAAACGAGCACATAGTCTTCGCTCATGATTTTCTTCACTTCAGGATCTACCCAAACGCCCTCTTCCATGCGGCGACAATTCACGCAAGCCCAACCCGTAAAGTCAATTAGTAGAGGTTTGTTTTCTTTGATCGCTCGTGCTTT
>JBBALS010000250.1:0-971 GCA_040402915.1 Flavobacteriales bacterium | reverse complement strand
TTCAAAATCGTGTTCACAAGGAATGCCTTGAGGACAATGATTGTCGCCTTCTGTATTTGATTCGTTTTTAGACTCCGATTGAGCTGCGTAACTGTAAAACGTTGGAGGAGGGAAACCCGAAATGAGTTCGAGCCCAGCGCCGAAAATACCACTTGTAAAATACACGCCGCAAACGAAGAAGAAACTTGCTAATGCGATGCGAAAAGGATGGCGTTTTTTCAATTTACTATCGTGCGGAAAACGAATAAAACCAAGTAAGTAAAGTGCTAATCCAAAAGCGAGGATTGCCCAAATAGCTAAAAATGGTTCGCGTTTTAGGAAACCCCATTGTTCTACCAAATCGGCGTTTGAAAGGAATTTCAATGCCATTCCCAGTTCGAGAAAACCCAAGACCACTTTCACGGAATTGAGCCAACCACCCGATTTAGGCAGAGAATTGAGCCAGGTTGGGAAAGCAGCAAACAATGCGAAAGGCAAGCCCAGAGCAGAACCAAATCCGAGCATGACAAATAGAATGTTGTAGGGATCGGGATTCGAAGCTAACGTGCCCGCTAAAAATGAACCAAGAATCGGTCCGGTGCAGCTAAACGAAACCAAAGCCAAGGTAATTGCCATAAAAAACACCCCAATAAAACCACCTGTGTTGGAAGCATTATCGGCTTTGTTGGCAAAGGAAGAAGGTAATTGAATTTCGAAATAACCGAAAAATGAAATGGAGAATATCACAAAAATGATGAAGAAAACGATGTTGAGAATGGAACTGGTGGCAATTTCGTTGAGTGTATCGGGCGGTACTTTGGCAACAATGAATGGCACTGCCAAGAGTGTGTAAATGGCGGCAATCGAAAGTCCGTAGGTGATTGCCATAATGAGTCCTTTGCGCCGCGTTTTTGCACTTTTGGTAAAGAAACTCACGGTAAGCGGAATCATTGGAAACACGCAAGGGGTAAGCAAAGCCACCAATCCACCGC
>JBBALS010000249.1:0-3866 GCA_040402915.1 Flavobacteriales bacterium | reverse complement strand
ATTAACCCAAGAACCGATTGGGCTATCGTTTTGCTTATCAAGAAAATCGGGAATGCCATCGTTATCCACATCCAACATACACCCATTCTTGTCGATGCTTGCGCCTTTAGGAGTTCCAAAGCATTGGTCTTTCGAATCTACAACTCCATCAGCATCTTCGTCTTCATTCATCAATGCACGCAAATCAACATCTTTGTAATTTATGAGTGAAGGCGTTTCTATTTGTTTGGTCTGTTTCGCCTTTTTAAACAAGGCAAAGGTCACTTTCATATTGATCTGTTGCAAATTATCCCAACGGGCATTGTTGGTGTTCGCATCGATATTGTCGGACTGCAGCAGTAAATTTTTCCAACAAACTTCGATGGATGTTCTAGGAGAAATACTTGCAGAAATTCCTAATTCTATAGGGAAACACATGCTTTTTTGATTCAAAGCTAAGGGTGTTTCATAGGTGTAATCGCGTTTTATTAACGAAGATTCGGCATCATCCCCATTTACTTCCGAAACAGCGTGGATAGTTCCGTCACTCCAGTATTGGTAAGCAATTCCGTTTTGATCCAATAAATCGGTTTGGGTATTCGATCTCAAAGTTGAAATCCCGATCATTGCATAAGGATTAAATCGCTTTCCTTCGTTTGTATTAAAAAGAAAACGACCCGCAAGGATGCCCGCATTATTCATCGAACATTGGAAATTATTTCGAGATAAATTAGATTGCTCGTTCCAAGTTAGTGAAGCAGATGAAGCATTGAATGAAACTCTCCAATAAGAATAATGAAGGTTAAAGGCGAATCCGATATTGGTATTGTTTGCGCTAAAACGACTTTCAGCTTCATCGCCTTTATAACTTAAAAATCCCGATTCTGCTGAAATAGAAGTGCGTAAAATGGGAGCATTTATTTGTATTGGCTCTTGCGCATGCACAATTTCTAAGCTTAAACAAAGCACAGCAAATAAGAATAAACAAAGGATTTTTTTGGCGAACATCTTTGGCGTAAAATTGCAGAAAATTCTGTACTTGCAAACCAATATTATTTAACAGAATGAATCAGCCTATTTTATTGATCGATAATTTCGATTCTTTCACTTATAATTTGGTTCATTTACTTGAAGAAATTAACGGCGAAAGGCCTAGAGCCATGCGTGTCGATGCCATTCAAGATTCCGATATTTTAGAATCTGCGGCTGTGGTTATTTCTCCTGGTCCGGGTTTGCCCGAAGAAATGGGAGAATTAATGCATTGGGTTGATTTGGCTATTCAAAACAAACCCACATTGGGTGTTTGCCTCGGACATCAAGCAATTACGATGGCATTGGGTGGTACACTTTCGCAATTAAATGAGTTATATCATGGTGTAGCTCGAAAAGGTATCATTACGTCAAAAATGCCAATGTACGATGGTGTTTCGGATGAATTTGATGCAGGTAGTTATCATTCATGGACCGCAAATACAAACACATTTCCTAATGATTTACACATCACGGCTCAAGATTCCCAAGGAGAAATACTCTCATTTATTCATACCAATAAACCTGTTTGGGGAGTTCAATTCCATCCCGAATCCATTCTAACTCCTGATGGTAAACAAATCGTTCAGAATTGGTTTCGTCATTGGCAAAAGCAATGATGTTAATAACATTATATGTTGGTAAATGCCTAAAGTTTTGAATGGCAAATCGTTTAAAGTTGAAAACAACCTCTTATTTTCGTAATTAATAACTCAACAATGCTCGAATGAAATACGCTCCTTTTCAACGCATTTTTCGCTTCTTATTTGTTCTTAGTATTCTGTGTATTTCAGTCCAGCTAAGCGGACAAATAAGCAATGTAGATTTTAAGTCAAAGAATTTCCCAGCGAAGGAAGCGGAATTTAAAAAAGCGGATGACGCATTAAAAAAAGGCGATTATTATTTTCTTCGTGGCCCTGTTTACTTTCAACAAGCACTCGAAAATTATCTTGTTGCTCAAGATTTCAACCCAGACAACGCCGATTTAAATCACCAAATAGGATTATGTTACCTCAATTTGCAAGTCGATCGTTTAAAATCACTTCCTTATTTAGAAAGAGCACGCAAGCTGAATGTCGATTTGGGAATTGATTTTTTATTTTCACTCGGGAACGCATACCAATACAATTTGGAATTTAACAAAGCCATTCGGGTTTATGAAACCTACATTGATGCTTTAAAAGCAAATGCTAATGAGAAGAAAATTGCCAAAGCAGAAAAATCCATCGTCGAATGTAAATCGGGAATAGAACTTTTGAAAAAACCGGTTCCAGTGCGCATCGACAATCTCGGTCCTGGAGTGAATAGCAAATTCCCCGATTATGCGCCAGTGTTTTCTGAAGATGAAAGCAAATTGATATTCACATCGCGCAGAGAGAATACAACCGGAGGAATGGTAGATGCAGAAGATTCTTTGTTTTACGAAGACATCTACATTACCTACAAAATCGACAGCGATTGGGCACCTTCCAAAAACATTGGGAAGCCCATCAATGAAGACGATCACGATGCCAGTATAAACCTTTCTGCCGATGGAAAGAAACTACTCATATACCGAACGAGCAATGGTGGCGATATTTTCGAATCAACCTTAACCGGAATTACGTGGTCAATTCCAATCCCATTGAAGGGAATCAATACACGCGGGTATGAAAATCATGCAACCTATTCGCCTGATGGAAAGTACCTTTTCTTTATTTCTATCCGTAAAGATTCGAGTGGATTTGGTGGGAAAGATATTTACATAGCAGATTTGGATGGACAAGGAAATGCATTCAATATCCGAAATGCGGGAAATGTAATTAATTCGGCATACGACGAAGACGGCGTTTATTTTCATCCCGATGGAAAAACCGTTTATTTTTCCTCCAAAGGATTCAATTCGATGGGTGGGTTTGATGTGTTTAAAACTACCTGGGAGAATGATCGTTTCAGTGCTCCTGTAAATATGGGTTACCCAATAAATTCGCCTGAAGATGATGTATTTTTTATCATCACGAAAAATGGGAAAAGTGCTTATTTTTCTTCATACCGAGAAGAAGGTTATGGCGACAAGGACATTTATGTGATGAATTTTTTAGAAGAAGCTGAATTGTTAAGCTCTTTAAAAATTAGCATTCGCGACACAAGCACTCAAAAACCAGTTCTTGCAAATATCAGTATTCGTGATGCGGCTTCGGGTGAATTAATCATCGAAAAACAAACAGAAAACGGCGACGCTTCTGCAAACTTACCTGTTGGGAAGTCATACGAAATTCAAGTAACTGCAAATAAATATGCCCCATTTTCGGAAATTGTAGAACTTCCTTTGGATGCTGCAAATCAGGTTGTTCTGCGCATGGTTGAAATGAGCCGTTTTGCTCAAACAAAAGTTTCAGGGACAGTCAATGATCGATCTTCTAAAATTCCATTAATCAGTCAACTCGACTTTATGGATGCTGCTACATTGGAGATTGTTAAATCATGCACATCTGATAAAAATGGAGATTACAAAACAACCTTACCTCCAGGAAGAATCTATGCGGTTCAAGTTAAAACGGTCGATTATGCCTATTTAACCGACACACTTAATGTGCGTGTTTCGGAATCAGATCAGGATATCAAAAAATCATTCGAACTCAACCGACTTGAAAATACTCATGTTTCGGTCTTGAAAGGACGAATTTATGATGCTGTTACGGGAGAGGATTTAACCGCTCAAATTGATCTTACCGAATTTGGTGGACAACCGGTTTTAATGTATTACAAGCCAGGTAAATATGATTGTATTGTACACAGCGGTGCAATTTTAAATATGTCGGTGCAATTGAATGGCTATTTGAATTATTCAGAACAGATAAATATCCCGGAAAGTAAAT
>JBBALS010000248.1:0-3876 GCA_040402915.1 Flavobacteriales bacterium | reverse complement strand
AAAACAAATCATCAGAAACTGGTTGCTTTAGAATTTCTTTAGCACTTAAATTTATCTTCATTCCCGATTGATTGAGAGAAAACTCTAAAACAGAGCCGTCAATTTTTTCAATAGGTCCATTCATATAGTTTTTATTGATTGATAGGTCTTTTGTAAACCACACATCCATTTTAATCAATTCTTTAGCTTTTTCTGGATTCGGGATTTCAACCAATGCTTTGGTACACATATAACCGGCAATCATTTTTTTATCGGCGGTAATTGACACTTTGGTAGATTCCTTGGCCTTTTTTTGTTCAGCATCATTGGAGGCATTATTTTCAACCGCATATTTTTGACCCATCAAATCCATTAAAGTAATAGAGGTTTTCTTGAGGCCATCTGAAATTGTTGCATTTTTCATTCCCATCATCATATTCATTTCCATTCGGGACTGATTATTTTTAAAGTAAGCGACAGCTTCTTTGGGGAGCATTGCTGCCATTTGAGGATCTTTAAAATCCGGGAAGGACATTTCAAACACAATCTTTCCCTCAAAAGATTGAGCAAATAAATTGATGCTTAAAGAAATAATGCAGGCAAAAAGAAATATACGTTTCATATCAGAAGATTAACTGAAAAACAGATAAATAATTGTTTGAATAAAAAAGACCCAGGAATTAAAAATAACCCAATGTTTTAAGCATGGATTTATAACTCTGCTCTTTTCCAAAGATATACGTACTTAAATCACCATTTTCATCTTTGTTAATGATGACATGTTTGGGAGCAGGAATCAAACAATGTTGAATTCCACCATAACCACCAAGTGATTCTTGATAAGCTCCAGTATGAAAAAATCCAATGTAGAGAGGATCCTCCAAACTTTCTTCTTCCGTAACCCTTGGCAAGAAAACTTGAGAGATATGTGCTTCTGCATTGTAATAATCGAGACTATCGCAGGTTAAACCACCTAAATTAACACGAGAATATTCTTTGTCCCATTTATTAATTGCCAGTAAAATGAAACGTTGATTTATTCCCCAAGTATCAGGAAGAGTAGTGATAAATGAAGAATCGATCATGTACCAATTCTCTGTATCATTTTGTTGTTTTAAATCGATGATTGAATATAACGTTGCGCCACTTTCACCAACGGTAAATGAACCAAATTCAGTGAAAATATCTGGTTCATCAACACCTTGCTGATTACAAAATGTTTTAATCTGTCGAATAATTTCTTCGATCATGTATTCATAATCGAATTCAAAAGCAAGCGAATTTTTAATGGGTAAACCGCCGCCAATATTTAATGAAGAAAGTTCTGGACAGATTTTTTTGAGGTCGCAATATACTTGTAGACATTTGGAAAGTTCGCTCCAATAGTAAACAGTATCACGTATTCCAGAATTTATAAAGAAATGAAGCATATTTAATTCAAAACGCTCATCATTTTCAATTTGATCTTTGTAAAACTGAAGAATGTCTTTGTATCGAATTCCAAGTCTTGAACTATAAAACTCAAAACTAGGTTCTTCTTCGGAAGCTATGCGAATTCCAATTTTAGTTTTGGTTTTGAGATGCTCTTTGTAGTAATTTATTTCACGTTTAGAATCCAGAATTGGAATTATATTTTCAAATCCGTCTTGAATTAACTCTACAATAAACTCTTGATACATTGGCCGTTTGTAGCCATTGCAAATGATATATTTATCTTTGGATAAAAGGCCCGTAGCATTTAATTCTTTGATAATAGGCATATCATACGCCGAAGATGTTTCAATATGCGTATCATTTTTCAATACCTCTTCTAATACAAAAGAGAACTGAGAACTTTTGGTACAATAGCAATAAACATATTTACCTTTGTAACCAGCCTTTGCCATTCCCACATTAAACATTATTTTAGCACGCTGAATTTGCTCGCTGATCTTTGGCAGATAAGAAATTTTCAAAGGCGTACCATACTGACGGATTATATCCATTAGCGGTATATCATTGAAATACAATTCATTATCTACCATATCAAAACCTGGTTGAGGAAACTCAAAGGTTTGTTTGATCAAATCTTCGTACTTGTTTTTCATTGTCATTTTCAGAAATGTTGGTGCAGTGTTATAAACTTGAAAAGCAATGCAAATGTAAACAACTTGCTTATACGAATTTAAAGGTGATGCAACTAATTTACTTATATGAAAAAAGCTAAGCTTGTATTACTTCGATCTGAATTAGGCGCTGGAACCCGCGGAGCCAGCATGGGAGTTGATGCATTAAAAACTGCAGCAATCGACCTTAAAAGCGACTATTTTAGAAGATTTGAACACGTTGAAATCATCGATGAGAACTGGCTTTTACTGGAAAACGTTAAGTTTAAATATGCAAAGCGTATTCGTGGAATCATTAAAATTTATGAACGTTTATCGAAATCCGTTTGCAAAATAATTAAGAAACAAGCGGCATATCCAATAGTACTTTCAGGCGATCACAGCACCGCTGGAGGTACAATTGCTGGAATTAAAAGTGCATTTCCTGACGATCGATTAGGAGTAATTTGGATTGATGCGCATGCCGATCTTCATTCTCCATTCACTACTCCATCGGGAAATATGCACGGAATGCCTTTGGCTACTGCATTAGGAGAAGACAACTTGGATATGCAATGCAATGACATTGATGATTTAACCAAAGAACTTTGGAACAAATTAAAAAACTCTGGAGGCATCTCACCCAAAATAGAATATCGCGACCTCCTATATATAGGTGTTCGTGATACAGAAAAGCAAGAAGACTATCTCATAGAAAAACACAACGTTAAGAACATCACAACAAAAGAACTTCGAAATAAAGGCGTAGAGGAAACAGTTATTGAAGTATTAAAATACCTCGATCATTGCGATCGAATTTACATTTCTTTTGATGTTGACAGCTTAGACCCCCGCATATCGGTAGGAACAGGAACTCCCGTTCCCAATGGATTACGAGCAAAAGAAGCAAAAGAATTATTGAAACAACTTGTTCAAAGTCCCAAAGTTTGTTGTTTCGAAATCGTTGAAATAAATCCAACACTCGACACGGAGAATTCGATGGCAGAAAATGCATTTAAAATACTTGAAGCAGCAACTTTTGCGGCACTAAACGATGAAAACTGAGACAAAAGAAAACCTGTTTAATAGATTAGCACTGGAGGCAATCACTGCTTTGTATGGCGATAAGGCCAATCCAAACCTCATCGTATTTCAAGCAACACGAAAGGAATTTCCAGGTGATATTACCTTAGTTTGTTTTGGAATTACTAAAATATCAGGCAAGAATCCTGCACAAACAGCACAAGAAGTAGGAGAATATTTATGTAATAATAGTACAAGTATTGTTCGATTCAATGTAGTGACTGGCTTCCTCAACCTAGAACTAAATTTCGAATTCTGGACACATTACATTGTAAATTTTGATGTTAACAAGCTGGATTTAGAATTAAATAAATCGAAAGTAATGGTCGAGTATTCATCTCCGAATACAAATAAACCATTGCATCTCGGACATATTCGGAATAATCTCTTGGGATTTTCTGTTTCAAGAATCCTTGAAGCAGCAGGTCACGGTGTTTCTAAAGTCAATCTAATCAACGACCGTGGCATTCATATCTGCAAGTCGATGTTGGCTTGGCAAATGAGCGGTAAAAATGAAACGCCCGAAAACACTGGGATAAAAGGCGATCATTTGGTTGGGAAATATTATGTAGAATTTGACAGAACATTGAAATTGGAAAGCAATGCAATATTGAGTGCAATTGAATTGGGCGATTTTTCAGGAATTGATCAAAATGCTCAAAATAAATTAGTTGATATTTTACTAAAGATTAATCAATCGAATGACGAACAAAAGCAGAGTGGATTGAGA
>JBBALS010000247.1:0-3880 GCA_040402915.1 Flavobacteriales bacterium | reverse complement strand
GAACATTGAGTTCAGAACACAAACAAGTTCTTGATAATCGTATTGATTCGAACATTGGCTTTCAAAAGAACAATGAATTCATTACCCTTACAACCCATGTGCGAAAGGCCGATGAATTAAACACAAAACAGCTTAACCTTTTATCTGGAAAAGAGCGCTCGTTTGATGCAATCATTGATGGCGATTTTCAACCCAACTCCTACCCGACCGACGCAACTCTCCGATTGAAAATTGGTGCGCAAGTGATGTTTCTGAAAAATGATAAAGAGCGTCGATTTTTCAATGGTCGCATTGGAATTGTTGAGGGATTTGATTTTGAATTGGATATGATTCTCGTGCGCTGCAAAGGCGATGAGGAACCCATTTATTTAGGTCGTGAAAAGTGGCGGAATGTGAAATACTCGTTCGATCAAACTAAGAACTCTGTCCAAGAAGATCAGAAAGGATCCTTTGAGCAGTTTCCCTTGCGATTGGCTTGGGCCATTACGATTCATAAAAGTCAAGGGCTTACTTTCGATAATGTAATCATAGATGCGGGAAGCGCTTTTGCTCCCGGACAAGTTTATGTGGCCATGAGTCGCTGCCGAACACTCGAAGGCATCGTGTTAATGAATAAACTTTCGAGCAGAGATTTGCAGCCCGATACTGCGATTACCCAGTTCTCTAATTTATTCGATCATGTTCCAACATTGTCCAATAATTTGATGCACTACGAATTGAATTATTTATCCAATAAATCGTATTCAGCATTCGATTTTTCTTGGCTAAAACCACTTATTCGGGAAGCGCAAGAGTCACTCATTCCATTATTGAAAAAACTAAGCGATGAAACTGCAAATGCTGTTAAAAAATGGGAAGTATTTCATCCTGAAATTTTAACGACAGTATCTAATTACAAACCACGATTGGAACATTTGTTCTATCATTTATCGCTCAATCAATTTTCGGAAGATGAAATAAATAGATTCCCAAAAGCAGCTCAGTTTTTCTGTAATGAACTCATATACAAATTGTGCTTACCACTTCAAGCAGTTCGAAAAGAGTTGGTTGCGCAACATGGAATAAAATCGGCAATTACTGAAATACGATTAATTGAAATTCGAATACGAGAAGCAATTCGACAATTAATTGAAGCGGAACTTTTGTTTCATGCTTGGTCGAATAGAAGCGAAGTGAGTAGCATTAAACAGCTGATTAGTGATCGTGTAAAAGTGGCTTATGAACCATTGAATGTTTCGATGGAAAAAGCGGAAATAAATGTTCAAAACACGAATAAAACACAAAAGAAAACGAAGCCCAAAGTCGAAAAAGGAAGTACGCAACGTTTGTCTTTAGAAATGCTGCGAACAGGGAAAAGCATTCAAGAAATTGCACTCAGTCGTGAATTGAAAGCATCTACTATTTGTTCTCATTTGGCGGGATTTATTGAAAAAGGCGAATTGCGATTGAAAGAGATTTTATCATCAACAATTATAGATCAATTAGAAACGGCAATGCGGGATTTTCCTGCCGATAAAAAATTAGGTGAAGTTCTTTCTTCACTATCCAAACAATTTGCTGCGGATGAAATAATTTTAGGATTTGCATGGAAAAAATTCAATTCGAAAAATGATACATCGAATTAGTAAATACATCCTCATTGCCTCTGTTTTAATTCAGTGCATTATCCATTTTGGAATTCCACTGATGCCTCATTTTTTAAATGACCCTGCTTGGTATTATATGTTCAAGCATTACTTATTTAATGGCATTTGGATCCATGAAGATTTGTATCCATCATTTACACAACCAGTACTTTATTATTGTCCGCTCGGATATTCTTTACTGCATTATATTTCTGGGGTTATTGCATGGATTTTTCAATGTTCTTTTGTGGATGTTTTAAAACATTTGCAATTTATCATCTATCTCTTTTCTGGCCGATTACTTTGGATTATTGCTAAACCCTATTCAACAATTATCCAACGTAACATTCTTGTATTGGCCTATCTCTGGTATTTGCCATTTTTCAATTATGCGCATTTAGCCATGTCGGAAACTTGGTTTATTGCCTGCATGCTTTCGAGTATTTATTTGTTTCAACTGGGAATTACCAATCAAAAAACGAAATGGATTGTTTGGGGATTTATTTTAGTAGGATACACTTTTCTGGTGCGACCAGTTGCAGGCGTTATGCTTCCCATTGTATTGCTCCTCTTACTTATCCATCCTCATTTTTCCAAGAAAAAAACACAAGTTCTCATTGCATCACTCTATTTTATTGTATTTCCATTGATTCAATCTGGATTCAATAAAGTAGTATATAATACTTGGACATTACGCGAAGGTTTTTCCTGGAATTTATGGAACCGCGTTGTGAATGAAGATGGCTACAATCCCAATCTTTCTGAGGCAACAGCCGAAATGAAAGTAACATTGAAAGATCCCAATTTTGTGGCGAAAGGCGAACATTGGTGGGATATCACGTCCCAGCTTTCGTATTTGGGAAAGCAGCCAAAAGAAATTCAAGCGTATTGCATGCGTATCTGTTTTGATGGAATTAAAGCAAATCCAGGAACGTATTTCGAAACTTCGTTTAAACGAGGATTATTGATTTTACCCATAGAAATTCAGGAAAGTATGTGCATTTATTCGACGGCAAATGAATACTCGGAATTTCTAAAAAACTATACCTCAGCTCATCATCAACCCCTGCTAAATGAATTGAACAAACAAGAAATTGGACATTCTACTCTTTCGAAATTTGGAATTAAATTATACAGTTATTGGAATTCATTTTTTCTGAAACTGAATAATCAATTCCTATACACTGCTTTATATGTTTCTTTATTAATTCTCGGATTGATTGAAATTCGATCTTTATTTAGATATCGAAAACTCGACCCAATCATTTTAATAATTATTCTCCTTCCCATAGCAATGTCGCTCGCAGCTTGTTCTTTAGAAGTGCTTCACAATCGCTATTATTTACCAGGAATAGTTTTAGAATTTATGGCGGTTATAATTGTTCTAAATAAGTTCAATCAATTTAAAATCATCTCATCGAAGAAATGATCCTACAAAAAAACTGCTTTTAAATTCAAAGTAGTTTAGAAATTTCTGAATGTTCTTTGTTAATTGAGTATTTCGTGCAAAAAAGCATTTAATAACAATTTGGAGTGACTATAACGCACCAACCATTGAGAAGAATTAAAGATGTATTAATTGCATCGACTACTGGTAAGCTTTATGCGATTTTAACAAACCGTCCAAATCGAGAGACAAAAGAAATTTTCAAGGCATTGTTTCACTTTAGGGAAACATATGTAAATTTGCACTGTCGACAAAAATCAGAAACATAGAAAGATAACATTTTATACGAACTACTTTCAAGACTTCTTTTCCAAACAAAACAAGAAAGTAAAAGCAAAAATTGTTTGGACTTTTGACTTGGTTGAAGACTTACAAAGAGTTCCTGAAACATATCTGAAACACATAGAGAACACAGACGGGCTATATGAAATCCGAGTTCAACTTGCTAGCGACATTTTTAGAATTTTCTGTTTTTTTGACCAGGAACAATTAGTTGTCTTAGCGAACGGATTTCAAAAGAAAACGCAAAAGACACCTAAGAAAGAAATAGAAAGTGCACTTAAAATAATAGCAGAATATGAAAGCGAAAAATAAAAACTTGATGACTCTTGAAGAATTTAAAGAAAAGAACTACGGCAAACGTGGGATAAAAGAGCGAGACGAACTTGAAGCGGGTTATGAAGCATTTAAAATCGGTGCATTGATTCACGATACTCGCATTGAAATGGGAATGACACAGGAGCAACTTGCAGAAAAAGTTGGGACAACTAAATCCTACATTTCAAAAATTGAAAACAATATTAAAGAA
>JBBALS010000246.1:0-3890 GCA_040402915.1 Flavobacteriales bacterium | reverse complement strand
AATACGTAGTGAGGTTTTTACTTTTAGAAACCAGTCGATGAATTCCGGCTTCATCGAAAATATCGAGCGATGCACGATGAGCCGCCATCGATAAAACGGGCGCATTGCTCATTTGCCAGCTTTCGGCAGTTGGAATGGGAACAAAATGGGGCTCCATTTTAAAGCGAGAATCTTTGTCGTGTCCCCACCAGCCTTTTAACCGAAAGACTTCCGAATTGCTTGCATGTTTTTCGTGAATGTAAATTCCGGCAACACTGCCAGGTCCTGAATTGAGGTATTTATAACTACACCAAGCTGCAAAATCAACATTCCATTCATGTAAATGAAGTTCGATATTTCCAATAGCATGTGCCAAATCGAAACCTGCAAAAGCGCCAACTGCATGAGCTGCCTCGGTTATTCGTTTCATGTCGAAAACCTGTCCCGAATAATAATTTACACCACCAATCATAACCAAAGCCAAAGCATCGCCTTCTTCCTTGATTGCAGCAAGAATATCTTCCTCTTCAATTTTAACTTGTCCAGGGCGAGGTTTAATTTCTCGGATAACATCTCCAGCTGATCTACAATGAAGATTTGCTTGACTTTGCAAAACAAAAACATCCGACGGGAAAGCTTTTTCCTCACAAATAATTCGGAATCTCTGTTGTGTTGGTCTGTAAAAGGAGATTAGCAGCAAGTGTAAATTAACTGTTAATCCATTCATTGCAACGACCTCATTTTCCTGTGCACCAATTAATCTTCCCAATGGGCCTGCAAACATTTCATGATAATTTAACCAAGGTCTGCGGCTGTGCACATGTCCTTCTACACCCAAATTTGCCCAATCGTCGAGTTCAATTTTGATAGATTCTGCAACCGATTTAGGTTGAAGCCCTAATGAATTACCACATAAATAAATTGAATCTTGCTTGTTTAATTGGGGAATCAAAAAGCGATTACGAAATGATGAAAGTTCATCTTGCTCATCAAATTTTCGCGCTGTTTCAATGGAGAATACCTGCGACATTGTTAATTTTTTGTCAAACATCCACATTCTTTATCATTACTGCAAATGAGATTGCAGATAGCTGATAATAATTTCAATAAAATGGGTGAATTAGGGTATTAAAAAACGATTATAAAATTCAAATTAATTAATCGAGCCAAGAAAGTGTGTCGAGATATTAAAACATGTAATGCTAGTTTACAGCAAAACCAAACAGTTAAACCACTTTAAAACAGGCGATTAAAAAAATAGAACAAACACAATGTTTTGTATTGCAAAACGATTAATAAGTGTATCTTTAAGGGTTGATTTGAGATAGGGTTGCCTTCGCATTAATTTTTAAATATTTAATGAACCTTGCGACCATTTTCGCCGTTGAAACAACAAAATTGATTTTTTTACATTATTGTAATTACGCATGCTTGAAGCAGTCGAAGAGACGACCGACCTTAGTGGTCATTTGAAAAAATATTTTGGATTTTCTAAATTTAAAGGAGATCAAGAATCCATCATTCGGAATATCCTAGAAGGGAAAGACACGTTTGTTATTATGCCCACAGGAGGTGGAAAATCGATGTGTTATCAACTTCCAGCCATCATTTCGAGTGGAACAGCCATCATTGTTTCTCCATTAATTGCCTTGATGAAAAATCAAGTAGATTCCATTCGGAATTTTGGAGGCGATTATGGAATTGCACATTTCCTTAATTCTTCTTTGAATAAAGCGGAGATAACGCGAGTTCGAGAAGATATAACAAATGGGGTTACGAAACTCTTGTATGTTGCTCCAGAATCCTTAACCAAAGATGAGAACGTTCAGTTTTTCAGAGAAATCAATATCAGTTTCTTCGCCATCGATGAAGCGCATTGTATTTCGGAATGGGGCCATGATTTTAGACCTGAATACCGAAGACTTCGTTCCATCATAGAAGCAATTGGTACAGTTCCGATAATGGCATTAACGGCCACAGCAACTCCCAAGGTTCAACAAGACATCATGAAGAACCTCAACATGGTGGATGCTACTTTTTATAAAAGTTCATTTAATCGTGAGAACTTATATTATGAAGTTCGACCGAAAAAAGATGTCGCCAAGGAGATTATCAAATTCATAAAACAACATCCCGGGAAATCAGGAATTATATACTGCCTTAGTCGCAAAAAGGTAGAAGAAATTGCAGAAACATTAAATGTAAATGGTATAAAAGCACTGCCGTATCACGCAGGTTTAGATGCTACTACACGCGCCTCTCATCAGGATAAATTCTTGATGGAAGATGCCGATGTTATTGTTGCAACTATTGCATTTGGAATGGGAATCGACAAGCCCGACGTACGCTTTGTAATTCACCACGAGATGCCTAAAAGTCTCGAAGGATATTACCAAGAAACAGGTCGCGCGGGTCGAGATGGTGGTGAAGGAATTTGTTTGTCGTTTTATAGTTTCGAAGACATTCAAAAACTTGAGAAGTTTCTTAAAAACAAACACGTTGCCGAACAAGAAATTGGGCAGCAGCTACTTTCAGAAACGGTTGGATACGCAGAAACTTCCATGTGTCGTAGAAAATACTTGCTTCATTATTTTGGGGAAGTATACGACGATAGCGGCTGCAATAACATGTGCGACAATTGCAGGCATCCGAAAAAGAAGTTTGATGCCATGGAAGATGTTTGCTTGGTTCTAGATATTGTTTCTTCGCTAAAAGGAAAATTCAAAGACAAACACATCAATCATGTTTTAACCGGGACTATCGATTCCGCTATAAAATCATACAAGCACGATCAGATTGAACTTTTTGGGAAAGGTTCGGATCACTCAACTTTGTTTTGGAGTGGCGTTATTCGTCAAACGGTTGTGCAGGGCTTCCTCGAAAAGGAAATCGAAAATTACGGTACGTTGCACATGACAGCAGCTGGTACAGAATTTCTTGAAAAGCCATTCTCGATCATGATTACCGAAGATCACGATTACAGTGATACAGATGGTGATGATGATATTTCTGCTGCTGGCGGACAAGGTGGCTCGGCCGATGAGGTGCTTTTCTCGATTTTGAAAGATCTAACGAAGAAAATTGCCAAGCGATTAAACATGCCCCCATACGTTATTTTCCAAGAGCAATCGCTTGTGGATATGACCATTCAATATCCTGTGAATATGGAGGAATTGAAACAGATTGCAGGAGTTGGTGGAGGAAAAGCAGAGAAATACGGAACTGAATTCATCGAGATTATTTCTCAATATGTGCAAGACAACGAGATTGATCGTCCGTTAAATATGGTTGTAAAAAGTGTGGTAAATAAATCCACTCAGAAAGTTTACATCATTCAAAGTGTCGATCGAAAAATCACATTGGAAGATATTGCTTCATCAAAAGGTCTAAAGATGAACGACCTATTGGATGAGATGGAAGTTATTGTGCATTCGGGAACTCGTCTAGACATTAGTTATTATATCGACGAAGTGATTGATGAGGAAATTCAGGATGAGATTATGGATTATTTCCGTTCTGCCGAAACCGATTCTATCAATGCAGCAATTGCTGAATTAGGTGATGATGAAATTGGCGAAACAGAACTTCGCTTGATGCGTATTCGGTTTATATCCGAGGTTGGAAATTGATTTACAGGGGCTTAGGCCCCTTTTTCTTTCAAAAGTTTCTTGGAACAATAACACAAGAATCATCTTATCTTTCAATTCAAATTTAAGCATGCGTATTACTCGGCTCATAGTATTACTTTTTGGCCTTATGTTGAGTTGCTCTTTGCATGCAACACACAACAGAGCTGGGGAAATTACATACCGACATCTTGGTGGATTTCAATACGAAGCAACCATTATCACCTACACTAAATCGGACAGTCCGGCCGACAGACCCGATCTTGGTATCAGTTGGGGCGATGG
>JBBALS010000245.1:0-3890 GCA_040402915.1 Flavobacteriales bacterium | reverse complement strand
CTATTTCGCCCAAATCTCATCAATGAAAATAAACGCTTCGCCGCCAGCGCCTTGATGCCATTCGGGAAGGATGCCAAAATTCTTTGCTTTTACACGGATGTAACGCATGGGTGTTGGTTGAGGTATCGTCATCGGCTCGTTTTGCTCATTCATAACAAACGCGCGTTTTTCCTCGAATTTTTGGAGTTGAACCTTGGTGTCTTTCGGGTCGATGCGATTGCTGTCGGTGACAAACGGAATGAATTGAATGCCATCCAAGGAATATTCAAACCGCACTTCTGTTGGGAATAAAATCCAGCTGCGGGAATCTTGCAAAAAGGAAGCGCCAATCTTGGATATTTCAGCCGTTTTTTGAAGGTCAATCACACATTCAAAATCTTGTCCTTGGTAGCCTTGCCATCCGCCTTTGCGCCAATTTTCATCGGCAAACAATCCGTCAATAATGCCTTGATCGCCACCTGCAGAATACTGTGGATTGTAAGTGGAATTGATTTTCACCGTCCAATTATGCGGAATCTTGTGGTAAGCTGCTGCATTAACCGGACTGCTGATTCCATCTTTTACTGCAATAGCTTTTAGCTGACTGCTGTTGCGGATAAGAATAGGGCCGTTTGCCAACATCGATTTCTCGGTTGGGGTTTCTCCGCTTTGCGTATAATACACTTTCGACCCAGTAACACTCGACTCCATCTTTACCCACAAACTATCTCGAAAAACCTGCTGAGAAGTAGAAAAAACTGGAGCAGAAAGGGTTTTAACTGCCGACCAATCGTAGCTAAAAGGTGCGCGTTGCATGGCTTGTTTCGCAGGAGCTTGTGCACTCATGGTTAAAGCAATGGATTCACCGTTGACAATGCTGCTATGGTTAAACCAAAAATTCTGCTTTCCTTCAACTGCGGAGGTGAATGCATTTTTACTCGCTCCGGGAGCTTTGATGCTAAAGAGTTTGCCGTTTACGGGTGTGATTTTTATTTCATCGAACAGCGGAGAACCTACCACATAATTGGGATTTCCTGGGCATAGCGGATAAAAGCCCATCGCCGCAAATACATACCAAGCACTCATCTGACCACAATCTTCATTACCCGACAAACCATCGGGAGCGTTATGATACATCTCACTCATAATGCGGCGAACGTAAGTCTGTGTGAGTTTGGGTTCTCCCAATGCGCTAAACATCCAGGCCATGTGATGACTAGGTTCGTTGCCATGTGCATATTGTCCAATTAAACCGGTGATATCACTTTGTGTGCGGCCCGTAGTTTTTGAATCTGCTTCGAATAAGCCAGAAAGTCTTTTGATGAGCGCGTCTTGTCCGCCGTGTGCTTGCGCTAAGCCATAAATATCTTGGGGAACGAAAAAGCTGTATTGCCAAGAATTGGCTTCGGTGAAGTGGTTGTTTACCTCTCTCGGATCGAAAGGAGAAAGCCATGCTCCATTTTTCTTGGGCTGCATAAATCCACTTTCGGGATTGAAAAGGTTACGCCAGCTGTTCGACCGAGCGGCAAAATTCAAGAATACCGAAGGTTGATTGAGCGATTCAGCAAAACGAGCAATACACCAATCGTCGTAGGCATATTCGAGGGTTTTAGAAACACTTTCGTGTTCATCATCCACCGATAAAAAGCCATGATCCATGTATGCAGGCAAACCCAGATGATTCCATGTGGCACTTTTTCTCATGGCTTCGAGGGCGAGTTTGGTATCGAAACCTTTGATGCCTTTGAAATATGCATCCACCATTACGCTCACACTGTGGTAAGCAATCATACAATCGGTTTCGTTGGAGGCAAGTTCCCAAACGGGTAATCGCCCGCCTTCTTGGAACATGCGTAAAAAGGTTTGGATGAAATCGCGTGTCCGTTCTGGATAAAGAATCGCATAAAGCGGATGTGCTGCGCGGAACGTGTCCCAAAGAGAGAAAACCGAATAGTAAGTAAATCCTTCTGCTTTATGGACTTTCTTATCCATTCCACGATACGATCCATCCACATCGCTTACCGTGTTGGGTTGAATCATCGTATGATAAAGCGCTGTGTAAAAAATCTTTTGTTGTTCAATTGTACCGCCCTTGATTTGAATGCGATTCAATTCGGTTTCCCAATATTTGATGGCATTTTCTTTTGCTAAGTCGAAGCTGACATTCGAAGCTTCACCTATCAAGTTGAGATGCGCGCCTGCCATTGAACTAAACGAAACGCCCACTTTGACTTCCAGCTCATTGCTACTCATGTTATCGAACTGAACGGCAGACCTTAAATCGCCTTGTGTGCTATTGTTACTTCCTTTTATTCCCGAAATTTTTTGCGAGAAGACGATTTCAAAATAGATGACTTGATCGTTTGCCCATGCTTTACTTCGACGCATTCCGCGGATGGTAAAATCATCCACTTGTTCCACTTTTCCTTCCAATAATTCATCGCGGTGAAGTAAGTCCAACAAGATAAATCCGTTCTTTTCGGGATAAGTATAACGATGAAATCCCACACGTGTACTTGTGGTTAACTCAGCTCTGATCTGATGATCACGTAGAATAACTTCATACCAACCAGCTCCTGCTTTTTCTGCTTTGTGAACGAATGAACTCCCGAAATTTTTCTGATTCAAATCGGGACTGCTCTTCATCGGCATGAGCAGGATATCGCCATAATCGGAGCAGCCAGTTCCGCTCAGGTGCGTATGCGAAAATCCATAAATGAGCGAATCGCTGTAATGATAACCTCCACAGCCATCCCAACTTCCATCAATACGTGTATCGGGACTCAATTGCACCATTCCAAAAGGTACTGTAGCACCCGGAAATGTATGTCCGTGCCCGCCCGTTCCAACAAAAGGATTTACAAGTTTGGCAGGAGTGTTCTGTGCAGAAACTGCTGTAGTGAAAAGACATAAAAGTAAAAAAAGTAGTTTGCGCATCATCGAGAAAAATTAGATTAAGTCGAATAAAATTTATCTATCGGGAATTGTACATGATCTAAATCACGGCATGATACGCGAATTGGAATGTAAAACGCCATCACTATACATTTGAAGCACAATCTCGTTGCCTTCAATTTGACCGCTTCCTGTGGTTAGGAACCCATTATTTACTAAGGACTCCATCGTAACCGTATTATTGTCACAATCGAAATTTAGCACGACGTCGAACGTGGTTAATCCAGAAACAACCAATTGCCCTGATGTGTTATAAGCACAGGTAATATTTTTATTAAGCAAGATGCCATTGCTTAAAAAAGTGATTTGACCAATGTTGTGGTTTATAAAATTATAAGCACAATTGGGGCGATAAACGAAATACACCGTTTTTGTTTTTGGGGTGTTGTTTTCGTTAAAAATAGAAACGGAAAGATCGGCGGTATAAACTCCGGGTGTTGCGAATGTCTGGTTGAATTGCACATTGAAATTGCGGCTTTCGTTGGATGGGATTGTGAGCGATTGACTTCCTACATCAAAACCACCTGTTACTGCTTGAAAACTGGCACCAAACTCTTTAGCAGAAGCACATTGCACACCAACGTAATAAGGCAATATTCCGGAAGTTTCGAAAATCAAGGAATCATTGGAAGTGAATGAAAACTCAGTTGGTAGAATTGGATCTTCTTCTTCTTCTTTACATGAAGAAAATGTTAGAATTGAAAGACAAGCAAGTGTAAATAGAATTGAACTTTTCATCGAGAATGATTTTCAAAATTTAAAACGAAATTAAATAATATTCTTAGCTCAGGTAATCGCGAACAGCTGAGCGGATTTTGTTTTTAACATCTTCCCAAGATAATCCAAGAAGGCATTCGGGGTTTGGGGAGTTTTCGGCATCATCAAAATAAGTCAATGCCCTGGGAATAGAAATCAATAATTGTTCATCAGGGTATTTTATTTCATAAAAAGTGATG
>JBBALS010000244.1:0-3899 GCA_040402915.1 Flavobacteriales bacterium | reverse complement strand
TTCATTTGTTCCTTGTAAACACAATCTTGTGTGGAAATTAATATCAACATCTTTTATGTCTTCAATTGCGAATGGTCCTGTTAGTTTTGAACCATTTTGGATATAATACTTTCTCATAATTTTGCAAAAATAATAAAATATTTCATTTAACGATATTTTAATTTTTGGCATTAGTCATTTAAGGTATTTATTATCATGCTCTTATACTCAAGCAATAGGATTATTGCAGACAGAAAACACCTCGAGAATTTGTATGGGTATCGAACTATCCAATATAATTCTCTTCAATTCTGCTTTATGGATTATATCCTAATTCAATTGAAATAGACCTATTGGATTCAATTATGTAATAATGGATTTTTAATAAGTAATTTCTAGAATCTTGTATTTTGATTACTTATGAATTGGCATTTCAATTACTTGATTTGTAATATTGAAATGAATATCGAAGTTACACAACACTTAATTTTGAGTAGTTTTAAATCACCCTAAAATCTCATCATCATCTTCTACTTGATCAGTACCTTCCTCGTAGATTTTTAACAGGAGAAAGAACCAAGAAATAAGTAAAGGTCCAAACACCAATCCTAAAATTCCAAATACAGGAATTCCTATTATAACGCCAATGATAGCAATTAAGGGATGTGTTTTTGACATGTATTTTGAAATGAAATACCGAATTACATTATCAATATTGGTTACCAAAATAAATCCCCAAAGTAATATACCATATCCATCGGAAGCGTGTCCACTTGCAATGGCTATTAAACCCGCCGGCACAAAAACGATTGGCGCTCCAATAATCGGAAGGAAGGAAAGAAAGAAAGAAATGACACCCCAAAATAATGGATCGCTTATGTTAAAAATAACAAAGCCAAGACTAACCAAACTTCCTTGTACAAATGCGATAAAACCCTGCCCAAGAATATTTGAATATGTTGAACTCTGCAATTCAGTTCCAAAAAGTAAGCTGTTTTTAGGTTGAAATGGCATGTATTTCAGAATGGTTTTTTCAAATGCTTGGTGGTTAAACAGCATGAAATACAGCATAAAATACATCATCGCCAAAGTGAAAACCGCACCTAAAACTCCATTTACCAAGGTGCTTACTCCACCAAAAAGATTGTTTTGAAAAAACGCGATTAGCTGTTCAATGGCCATATCATCGTTGATGTTTATGCCAAAAAATACTTGCACTTGATCGATGATAGCTGTTATTTGGTCGGTATTGATTAATAAATCGGAGAGCTTACTTCCAATCATCATAAATACCGTCACTAGTGGAAGCACAAGAAGTAGAAACGTACTCAGCATAATTGTCCAGGTTGCAATCCAATTGGGCCATTTCTGAACATGAAGTAGATAGCCAAAAAATGGGCGAAATAAAACATACAATACAACTGCTCCTAAAAATGCTGGAAATAAATCGCGTAATGTATAAAGCAATATGACTCCCGATATGATGGTCAGCGATAAAACAATTTTACGTCGGTTGCTATAATCTATTATGGACATTTTATTTGGTTTTACTTAAACGAATCGCCTCTTCGAGATCTATTCTCATTCCATTTCGATATCCTGCAACAAACGATTTGTTTTTCATATAATTGTTAGTGTTCATCTTTTTTCGGGCTTCTTCAAGAGTGGGAAACTCACCGTATGTATACTTAAATAAACCATTGTGTTTCTCTTCAGTAATTTCTTTTTCAGGGATTTCAAATTCTTTTGCAATCTTGGTTACATCTGATTTTTGAGGCAATGCAGCCAACTGAATTTTAAAACGAATTATAGAAACAATGATAGTATTATTATGAGTCATCAAACTTTTTTTCTGTTCTAATTGAGTATTCTTTTTATTGTTTATCTCCGATTTTACAGTAGAAATTGTTTCCGTTTTTTTATTGGTTTGGGCTTTATTTTGAGAAAGTGTATCGGACTTAATCGTTACAGTTTTAATTTCTACTTTTTTAACCGGCTCTTCTCTGGGTGGAGTTATTTTTTCTTTGGTTGAAGCAACTTTTTTATCCGATTGAATTGATTTCTCGACGGTAGAAGCATGCTCAATTTGTTTCTCTTGGATAGATTTATTTGGAATTATTTGAGAAGTTGTTTGTGCTGGTTTTATGTTCCCAAGAGCACTATTCCCATTTCCATGAATAGTCATATTCAACGATGGAAGGACAATTTCTTTCCGAACATCCTCTTTCAAATAAATAAATACCATTGGGATTTCAATATTCCCAGAATACTCTTTATTGGCAGTTACTTCAAATCGAAGATTCAATTCTTGCGACTTGGGTAATGTAATCCACAGAAATTGTAATTGCGATTTACTCATCGAAAAGATAGCGCCTGCATTTTCAACTTCATTCACAGAAAAACCCAAGGGCCAATCTTGCTGAATTCGCGCAATGCCCTCGAAATTTCCTCGGTTTATTTTCAATCCAATTTCAAATGGAATCCCTGCAAAAGCGGAGTCGGGTAGGGTGTAACTGGCAACCACATTTTTAGCTTGACTAAATACAAAAGATGTAAATAAATTTAAGAAAAGAAATATTGAAAACCCTCCGAGTTTTATTGGATTCATAACTGAATTTATTAGCAAGAAAATAGGTTCAAATTATTATTTTTTAGGAACGCTTCGTTTCTTAGAAGCTAATTCCATGGCTTCTCCAATGGTGATACGGTTTCCTCGGTTGTATGCAATCACAAAAGGAATGTAACGGGAGAAATCCATGCTGTTTTTATAATCGCGTGCTTGTTCGTATGTGCCAAACGTGCCGGTTATGTATTTGTAAAGTCCATGGTAGTTTTCTACTTGTATTCTATCTTTTATACCATAAGCTTTTCTTAATGAGTCTTTATCGATTTCTTTAGTTGAACTCAAAATTTGAATTTTATAGATTAAATCCATTTTCTCCTCTTCCATGTATTGAGGTTTATCGGCCGTGTTGTCGATAATTCCCAATAAATTTTTCTCGGCAAGTGAATCGCTTGGTGCGATATATTCGATTACTTCAATGGATTGTTGCGGAATATTGAAAATCTCTTTTTCTTCATCAACAATGTAATAAAAAATACCTGCAATGGTCTGTTTTCCTCGCATTTCGAAGGGTACCGTTATTTTGTAAATCACTTGAATCTCTTCTTCATCAGGCAATCGCAGCCAATTGTATTTTACTTTCCCCTCTTTGAAATTGAAAATCGCTCCCTGACTTTCAACTCCTATGGCTGTCATTCCTTTAGGTAAATCTTGTTCAATCTGGAAAAAACTGTTAAGTCCTTGTCGCTTGATTTGAAGTTTTACAAGGAAATTCCCGCCTGCAAAAACTTTCGATTGGGAGAAAGATTGTTGAACAGCAACAATGCTTTCGATGGCTTGTAGATGATATGGGAGGGATGAAAACAATATAAAGCCAAGAAGATACTTTCTTATCATGATTATTTTTTTGTAAAGTTCGTAGGAAGCATCGATGAAGTAAACTGCATCAAGTGAATATTTTTCAACATAATAAAGATGAAGTATATTTCAACTGTTGAAACGCTTGATTCGTTTAATTATTGAATGCAAAATGATGCGATTATTAAGTATTCTAACTATTTATGTTAATTGAAATACTGCTGAATTAACAACGTGTTCAATTCGAGTTCATAGAATAAGAAAACCCCTAGCAATATATAATTACTAGGGGCTATTCCGTCGGGATGGCAAGATTCGAACTTGCGACCTCCTGGTCCCAAACCAGGCGCGATGACCGGACTACGCTACATCCCGAACTTGTAAAAAGTTCTTTCAATACAATTCTGAATTCCGGTTGAATTCAGATATCCTCTGGCGGTGAGGGCGGGATTCGAACCCGCGGTACAGTTACCCGTACGTCAGTTTAGCAAACTGGTGG
>JBBALS010000243.1:0-3902 GCA_040402915.1 Flavobacteriales bacterium | reverse complement strand
TTGTTTTCAATTGTACAAAATCTTATGCTTATTTTTGGGAAATGAAATCAATTGAGTTGGATTTAATAAAGCTAACTGCGGCATTATTAAAAGATTTGCCTGGTGAAACTGCACAATTCAGAATGGCGCCATTAGCTCGAAAACGCATCTCCGAAATGCCTATTGAAGATGATTCAATTCGTAAAGCGGCTGTTATGATTCCGCTTTTCAGAAGTGCAGAACAGGATTGTTTATTATTAACTGTTCGCAGCACATACGAGGGTGTTCATAGTGGTCAGGTTAGTTTTCCTGGTGGAAAGTTTGATGAAAATGAAATAGATCCCATTCAAGTGGCGCTAAGAGAAATGGAGGAAGAAGTTGGTATTAGAGCCGATCAAGTTCAAATTATTGGAATGTTGTCACCTCTCTACATTCTAGTTAGCAAAATGCATGTTCAACCTGTTATTGCATGGGTTCATGATGCTAGTTGGATTGCAAATACAAATGAAGTTGCTCAACTTTTAGAAGTGCCAATTCATCAACTGTTTCAAACTAATGCGATAAAGAAAAAAAGTATGGAGTTTAGTCCCGGGATGCCTGTTGAGGTTCCTTATTTTGATATACAAGGACATGTTGTTTGGGGCGCAACAGCCATGATAATAAGCGAACTATTATCGGTACTTGAAAAATAAAATCAGTGTTTGTTGAAAAATCGTAAGGCGAATTTTAGAATGATTAATAGTAAAATGCCTCCTCCAATTATTAGGGCGAGCATATTGGTATTTCCAAACTGACTTCGGTTAACGGTTTTATCTTTCCGAAAACTCCATACAATGCCAGAAATAAAAACCAACATGAAAATGGCTGCAAATACCCAATGGCCAGGTGTAATATCCATACAATAAAAAAGGCCGGAGATCCGGCCCTGATTTAGAGAGTGCTAAAAATTAGTGCTTTATAGTTAAACGACCTGGACGAGTACTTTGTCCTGCATCATTAAGAGAGTAAAAGTAAAGTCCCGCCTTGAGGTTTTCTGTAGAGATAGTAATTGTTCCATCCATGTCTTCAACCTGTTGAGAGTAAACTTTTGATCCTAACATATTATATAATTCAATAGTGCCTTTTCCATTAAAAGAATTACGTGTAAATGAAAGCGTAACCTTATTATCCGCTGGATTTGGAAAAGCTTTCAAAGAAGTAATAGTTGAAATTTTAGAAATTCCAACAGGAGCAATCTCATATCGAACAACTACGTTTGCTGAATCTAGAGGATTATTTGCATCAAAAAATGTATACTGTATTTCAGATATTCCTGAGTGACCACTTGGTTTAAAATGAGAAGTGAATGTATTGTTAATAGTAGAATCACCATTTATTGTTAGTGGATTTGAAGAAACACTTATTGATGCTATGTAACATGAAGGTCCAAAACAGAAATAATTGGAGGTGCTATCTATTGAAATTAACATCGTTCTACGAACCTTAATGTCTTTCTGTTCCAAAGAAATGTTCATTATCTCAATACCTGTTTCTAGTTCATCTGCATCAGCAGAACCAAAAACTATGGTTGGGTTTGGAGAATTAACAATGATGCTTTGCGCATGAATCAAATTCAATGAAAGTAATATCAAACCTACTGAGAGAAATCTAATGTACACTTTTTTCATTTTCCTTAAATTTGGTTGCAATTTACGATTTTTTGAGATTTAAAAAACAATCAATTTACAGATATCAAAAATAATTTAGAATAATTACTAATAGAAAGTTTTATTTAATAGATTTGCTATTCAATCCTATTTCTCAAACTCACTATGAAAAAATTTTTACAAACAGCTTTTGTTGCAGCAATGACATTCTTTGCGGCAAACTCATACGGGCAGTTGGCCAATGGTACAATTTTACCCGCAGGAATCAATCTAACAGATTTAAACGGCTACACGTATAACATTGATTCCCTTCTTTCTGGAGGAAAAACAATTTTTATTGATGTATCAGCAACATGGTGCGGCCCTTGCTGGGGTTTTCACCAGACTCATATTTTAGATGATTTGTACACACAATATGGTCCAACAGGAACTGACGAAGTTCGTGTTTTTTGGATTGAAGGTGATGCTGCAACTTCAGTTGATTTGATTAGTGGTATTGGTACAAACACACAAGGTGACTGGACTGCTGGTACAACTTTCCCATTAGTTGATGACGCAGCAGCTGCTTCTACACTTCAAATTGGGTTCTACCCAACGTTATATATGATTTGCCCTAGCCGCCGTGTTTGGCATATCAGCCCATCCGAAGTTCTTGCATATTGGCCAGTAGCTCTTCACATCGAAAATGCTCGCGCATGTAACAATCCAATCGATGCTGTTTTAAATTCATACACTGGAGAAACTTCAACATGTGGAACCCTCTCTCCTTTAACGATTCAAATTCAGAATAAAGGAGTTCAAGCCTTATCATCTGCAACTATTACCGCTTCTATCGGCGGAACAGAAGTGGCCACTACAGATTGGACTGGTGCTCTTCAGCAATTCCAAACAGGAGCAGTTTCTTTTGGTTCTGCTAATATTACATCATCATCTGATTTAACATTTACAGTAACTCCAACTGGTACTGATGCTTCTCCGACAGATAACACTTTTGTACAATCTATCGATATGGCTCCAACTGTAACAACTGCAAATATTTTTGTTAAAATTACTACTGACCAATATGGGACAGAATCAACTTGGAAAATCCGTAATTCTAGCAATGCTGTTGTAGCTTCAGGAGGTCCATACACCGATTTAGCAGCTGTGGGAGTTACAGTTCAGCCAGAAGTAATTGTTACATTACCATTAAACGATTGTTATAAGTTTGAAATGAATGACGCTTATGGTGATGGTATGTGCTGTGCTTATGGAGATGGTGGTTATGAAGTAACGGATTCTGATGGAATTGTTTTGGTTTCAGGAACTGAATTTAGCACTCAAAGTAAAAAAGCTTTAATAGCTAACACTGTAGGTATTAATGAAGTTTCCAACTTTAATTCTTTAAATATATATCCAAATCCATCTTCGGGCATTTGCAACATAACCATGAACATGACTAAAAACGAAGATGTAAGCATCCGTGTTTATAACATGCTAGGTTCATTGGTTTCTTCTCGCGATTTAGGAAGTTTAACTCCAGGTGATTACATCTACCAAGTAGATTTATCAACTCAAGCTTCTGGTGTTTATTCAATGATGATGATTACTTCTCAAGGTGTTCAAACACAATTGATCAGCATCAATCGTTAATCAACTCAAAACATTTTAAAGAAAAACCGGGAAGAAATTCCCGGTTTTTCTATTTTTACACGATTATGAAACAAATATTTCTTCTTTCACTTCTATTCTCAGGTCTTTTATCTGCTCAGGTTTTAGATAATAAACGCCCTTTACCCTCAGTCGATATTAAAACACTCGATGGAAAATCATTCAATTCTGCCAATTTTGATAATGGCGGAAAACCAATGATTATTAATTTTTGGGCAACTTGGTGCAAACCCTGCATTGCTGAGTTAACAAATATTGATGAGGTTTATGAGGAATGGGTGAAAGAAACAGGTGTTAAAATTATTGCCGTTTCGATAGATGATTCAAGAAATGCGATGAAAGTAGCCCCTTTTGTTAATGGAAGAGGATGGACTTACGATGTTTACCTTGATGCCAATTCCGATTTAAAACGTGCACTCAATGTCAACAATCCGCCTCAAACATTTTTAATTAATGGAAAAAAAGAAATTGTTTGGCAACACAACGGTTATACAGATGGCAGTGAGAAAGAGCTTTATGAAATGGTGAAAAAGCTAGCCGAAGGAAAACCTTTGAATTAAATTTTAGAATGAAATTTTATACAAGAATCTTGTTGTTGCTAATAATAGCAGGTAATTCAGTTTTAGC
>JBBALS010000242.1:0-3913 GCA_040402915.1 Flavobacteriales bacterium | reverse complement strand
TAGGGAAGAAACGTATAGACATAAAATATTTTCGTGATGGGTGGCCAAAGATAATGGGAATCTTTGCATTCTAATAGAAACAATTATGCTGTTTTATCGGAATTCTAAACAGTTGATTGTAATTCTGAATGGATTTAAACCAAACTCCTATATTTTATCAATAAAATCAGGCATGCTTTGGAGCATTTCTATCTTCTCTGCTTGAAAATTTATATGGGCAGCTAGTAATCGGATGCCATTTGTTACGACCAAAAAAGGAACGCGCATGGTTAAATTATACCGAGCAGCCTGATCGAAAACCGCTTGGGTGATTTCAACTTCTGCTGCTTTGCATTCAACAATCATCCAAGGTGTTAAGTCGGCGGCGTATACAACAATATCTGCACGTTTGGAGAGATTGTTTAGTTTCAATGAAACTTCTACTCCAAGCAAATTTTTGGGATAGAGTAGATGTAAATTTAAATAATTCAGCATGTGTTGTCTCACCCATTCTTCGGGTGTTAACGCTACAAATTTGTTTCGAAATGCGTCGAAAATTTGCGTTCTTTGTGAAGCTACCTTCCTAGTTACTGGATGAATTGGCGGCAACTGCAGAAGTTTTAAATTTAATAAGTCCTGATCCATGAAAAGTAAAGAAGAAATCGTGAATAATTGGTTACCTCGTTATACGGGCATGCAACTTCAAGACTTTGGCAAATATATCCTGCTTACCAATTTTTCCAACTATGTGGAGAAATTTGCTGCAGTTACGGGTGCTCAAATTGTCGGACAAGATCGTCCAATGCCTTGTGCAACAGCCAATGGAATTACTATGATCAACTTCAGCATGGGTAGTCCCAATGCAGCAATTATCATGGATTTACTATCTGCTATTCAACCCAAAGCATGTTTGTTTTTAGGAAAATGTGGAGGATTGAAAAAGAAAAATAAAGTAGGCGATTTGATTTTACCTATTGCAGCCATTCGGGGTGAAGGAACATCGAACGATTATTTTCCTGCCGAAGTTCCTGCATTGCCTGCCTTTAATCTCCAAAAAGCTGTATCCACAACCATTCGAAACCACAAGAAAGATTATTGGACGGGAACGGTTTTTACGACCAACCGACGAGTTTGGGAGCATGATAATGAGTTTAAAAAATACCTTCTGAAGATCCGTGCAATGGCCATCGATATGGAAACTGCAACCATTTTTTCCGTAGGTTTTTACAATAAGATTCCAACTGGAGCTCTCCTGCTTGTAAGCGATCAGCCCATGGTAGCGGGTGGTGTTAAGACAGAAAAAAGCGATTCTGCTGTTACGACAAATTTCGTTGATTCCCATATCCAGATTGGTATAGATTCTCTCAACGAACTCATTAACAATGGCAATACAGTTAAGCATTTACGTTTCGATTAAATTATTTTGTTAAACTGAAGACATAGTTACCGATGGCTAAAGCGATTACACCTTCCATTGAGTCGGTTTATGAGGATTTGAAAAACCGAAAATTTGCTCCCATTTATCTGTTCACGGGCGAAGAACCTTATTACATCGATCAACTTTCGGATTATATCGAAAACAATGTGTTGACAGAAGATGAACGTGCTTTTAATCAATCCGTTTTGTATGGTTTGGATGTAAGCGCCGAGGATGTAATTGCAACCGCAAAGCGTTTTCCGATGATGAGTGATTATCAGGTGGTGATTATCAAGGAAGCGCAGCAAATGAAAGACACGGATCAGTTGGTTTCGTATATCAATAATCCCCAACCAAGCACCATTCTGGTTTTTTGTTTCAAAGGAAAAGAGCCCGATAAACGAAAAAAGTTTTACGATTCTATTAGTAAAAAAGGGATTTATTATGTTTCGGAGCGTTTAAAGCAGGAGAAAATGCCCGAATGGGTAAGCAATCATTTTCGAAAGAAAGGATATCGAATTACCGCCGGCGCTGCAGTATTATTGTCGGAACATGTTGGCAATGAATTGGAGAAAGTGACCAATGAATCCGATAAATTATTTCTTAATGCTCCAGTTGGATCAGAGATTAACGAGAAGGATATTGAAAAGCAAGTTGGGATAAGTAGGGAATTTAATGTTTTTGAATTCCAGAAAGCTTTAGGACAGAAGAATGTTTTTAAAGCGAACCAAATAGCAATGAACATTGCTGGACAAAAAAATACGCCTCTTCCTATGGTGATGGGCTCATTGTATAGTTACTTTAGCAAGCTATTGCATTATCAATGGTTAAAAGGTAAAGGAGAAACGAATATGGCTTCGGCGATGGGAGTTCCACCTTTTTTCATTCGCGATTATGAGCAAGCAGCTCGAAATTTTCCTCCTGCAAAATTACTTAGAATCATGAATCACTTGCGCAACTATGATTTAAAGGGCAAAGGATTTACGAATGATGCTGCCGATGATGCTGAATTATTAAAAGAACTCACATTTAAAATTGTACACTAATGAATTATTGGTTGGTAAAATCGGAACCGGTAAAATACCCCTGGCATCAATTTGTAAAAGACAAAAAAACAGTTTGGGATGGCGTGCGAAATTACCAGGCACGAAATAATTTACAAGCCATGAAAACGGGTGATCTCGTGCTTTTTTATCACAGTAACGAAGGCATGTGTGTAGTTGGAATTGCCAAGGTTGTGAAGGAAGCATACAACGACCCAACAACCGACGATTTACGCTGGTTTGTAGTTGATTTATCTCCGGTTGAAGCATTGAAAAAGCCCGTTACGCTCGAACAAATTAAAGCCGATGAACAGCTGGCCAATATTGCACTTATTCGTCAATCACGCTTAAGTGTAATGCCTTTAATTGCGAACGAATTCGATCGGATTTTAGAGCTGGGTTCTTAGGATGCTCAAACCTGCTGATTGCTCTTCAAAATATGCATCAACTGCTTGAAATTCTTGTCCATTCCATCGGGTGAACCATCCAAGAAAATAGCATTGCCTTTTCCATTTTCAGCAAAATGCTTGATGGCCTCAGTCCACATGGTGAACATGATTACCGAAGTATCCATATCGGCTTGTTGCATTTCTTTTGCGGCCAAACTCATCCCCTTGGCGACTTCTTCTCGGAAAAGTGCAACTCCTTGTCCGCGCAATTGGGCTGCTTGACGCTCAGCTTCTGCTGCAATTTTAATGGCATTTCCTTCGGCTTCAGCAGCTTTGGTTTTGGTAATCAATAATGCCTGTCCTTCGTTTTCAGCTGCAGCTTTTAAATTATTGGATGCCACCACTTGCGACATCGATTTCATAATCACTTCATCGAACGTAATGTCGTTCAATTGCAAATCAATTAAATGATAGCCCCAACTCTCAAGTGTTTGATCAATCTGATCCTTTACATCCGAAACAATTTCACCACGAAGAACCAGAACTTCACTTTGTTTTTTGTTGGCAACAAACGCACGAATAGAGCCCTCAACGGTGCGAATAAGTGCTTGCATTAAATTGCGTTCATCGATGAATTTAAAAGCTACATTTTTAATGGTTTCCTCATCCGGATTCACCACCGCAAAAAGCAACATCGCTTTAAAATACACATTGGCTTGATCAACGGTAACCGCCTGAAACTCCAATTCAACCGAACGGTTTTGAATAGAAACTCGTTTGTAAATTTGTTCGATAAAAGGAACTTTGAAATTTAGTCCAGGACGCAACATCCTGCTATATTTTCCAAAGATGGTAGTAACTCCAATGGTTCCTTGTTGAACAGTTGCAAAGGATGTGAATACGAATAAAATCGCTAATACGAGGAGGGAGATGGGGATGATGTTCATTAATTTATTAATTTGAAAATTAGCTAATTTGAAAATTTGAAAATGATGATTTTATCGATGTTAAAATGAAATTTCATTCATTCTACTATTCGTCTAATATGTTAAATAAAATACTTTAAATGTTAAAAAATATTTATT
>JBBALS010000241.1:0-3929 GCA_040402915.1 Flavobacteriales bacterium | reverse complement strand
GATCATCGAACCCGAGCATATTTATCAATATGTTAGTATTGCTGCTCCGTATTTAGATTTAATTGAAGAATTCACCCTCAGAGAGCATATCAAATTCCATTTTTCAGTAAAAAAATCGATACACAATCTCAGTCTTGATGAAATTTTAAAACTCACGGGATTGAACTATGCAGCCGATCGAAGAATTCGATATTTCTCAAGTGGAATGCGGCAGAGAATAAAGTTAATATTGGCAATTTTGAGTGATACGCCATTATTGCTTTTGGATGAACCATTGTCGAACCTCGATAAGAAAGCCGCCGAGTGGTACCAAGATTTAATTAAACAGTATGGACCTGGACGAACTATTATCGTGAGTTCGAATCATCAAGAGTCGGAGTATTTTTTCTGCAAACGGAGATTAACCCTAGAAGATTATCAATTCTGATGCGCATTGGATTACTTTCAGATACCCATAGTCATTTGGATACAGCCATTTTCCGATATCTTGAATCCTGCGATGAAATATGGCATGCCGGCGACATCGGGAACATAGAAGTTGCCGATAGTTTAGCGGCTTATAAACCATTCAGAGCTGTTTATGGAAACATTGATGGAGCCGAATTGAGAAGATGCTATCCAGAAAATTTAGTGTTTGAAATTTCTGGCGTAAAAGTCTTTATCACCCATATTGGAGGTTATCCAGGACATTATCCATCTCGAATATCCAAACAAATTCAAGATTTCTCCCCCGATTTATTTATTTGCGGCCATTCTCACATTTTGAAAGTGATGCCCGATAAAGCAAATAAATTGCTGCATATTAATCCAGGAGCTGCTGGTCATCATGGATTTCACAATGTCCGAACACTCGTTCGATTTTCGATAAGCGAATCAAAAATCCACGATTTAGAAGTCATTGAATTGGGCAAAAGAGGTTCTTTGCAATCGATTTAATGTGATGGAAATTCAATATCCATCGAAAGGGCTAATTCTTTTAAATCAACAATCACTTGATCGTTCAGTGGTATTCCTTCAACTATCCGAATTTCTGAAGTTTCTCTCTCGGGATCACCAGGAATCAGAACTCGGTCTTTGCCTTCAATCGTATTGGCATTTCTAAAAGTTCGAATCCAATTGTCCATATGATTTAAAAAATCTTCAGCAGGTCTGAATGCATCAATCCGCATGGCTCCAAAGAAATGACCGATGCCATCGCCAACTGGATTTTCGGGTGGATTTAAGAAAGCAACAAAGGGAGGAACCCAAGGACCGTAGTTTGCACCTGAAAGCACAGCCGATAAAATATCCACAACAGAACCTAAACAGTAACCTTTATGACTACCATGCTCTTTATCACTACCTAAAGGAAGAAGAGCTCCTCCTGATGAGAGGGAAAATGGATCCTGAGTAGAGCTACCATCTTTGTTTTGTATCCATCCAATTGGAGCCTCATTGCCTGTGCGTTGAAGTATTTCAAGTTTTCCATTAGCTGCAGTAGTAGTAGCAAAATCGGCAACAAATGCAGGTTCATTTTTAGCAGGAATAGCAAATGCAATCGGATTTGTTCCAAGCAATCGGTCGGTCGAAAATGTGGGAGCTACCAATGGACTTGCGTTTGTCATGGCTATACCAATCATATTTTCGGACAAGGCCATCATGGCATGTTCACCTGCAATTCCAAAATGATTCGAACCTTTTACAGCAACCCATCCCGTTCCGGCTAATCGAGCTTTATCAATGGCAATTTGCATAGCAAATGGAGCAGCAACTAAACCAAGAGCACTATCAGCATCGATTGTAGCAGTTGAGGGGGTTTCGTGAATAATACGAATTGAAGGGTTTGTGTTAATTCTATTTTTTCGCCAAAGTCGAACATAGCCACTTAATCGAGCTAGTCCGTGAGAATCAATTCCCCTTAAATCGGCTGATAAAAGAACCTTGGCAGCAGTTTGAGCATCCTTTTCAGGGCAACCCATTTTAATAAAAACAGTATAAGCGAATATATACAATGATTCATATTTCATTTTCATTTTTATTTAAGGACGGCACAATGATTTTGATTAAAATATTTGTTTATGAATTGCGCAAATATATAATTTAGCAGTTCTTAAACGTTTGAATAACGAATTTCTAATTCACCCACAAAATACTAAAATCAATAGTTATGAAAGTTAACATTCAGTCACTTCACTTTAATTCAGATAGTAAACTTCAAGAGTTTATTGAATCAAAACTAGAAAAATTAGCAACTCACTATGATAAAATAATAGAATGTGATGTTATCCTTCGATTAGACAATGCGAGTAATAATGAGAATAAAAACGTCGAAATTAAATTACATGTACCTGGTAATGATTTGTTTGCAAAGCGCCAATGTGCATCATTTGAAGAAGCTGTTGATGAATGTGTAGATGCATTGCGAAACCAGATGATTAAGCATAAAGAGAAGATTCGTCAGGTTTAAAAAACTGATTTTGAATTATTTGAAATAAAAAATCAAAAATAACCAATATTAATTTACAAAAATGTTTGGTAGGAATGATTTCTTACCTACATTTGCACACCTTTTTTTAAGGGTGATAATTGCGAAAGCAGTGATTGCTATTAAAAAAAGAGAAAAGCCGAAGTAGCTCAGCTGGTAGAGCAGCTGATTTGTAATCAGCTGGTCGGGGGTTCGAGTCCCTTCTTCGGCTCTGTTCTTTGTAGTATTCTTTTTTATTTCAAAGAGGTTGGGGAGATAGTCAAGCGGTCAACGACAACAGACTGTAAATCTGTCCTCTCCGAGTTCGAAGGTTCGAATCCTTCTCTCCCCACCAAGGAAAAAGAGATTTGGGATGTATCTTTCAGTTGATTGATACAAATTTAGAAATGGAGATTTTTAGTAATTAAGTTATTTATAGTTTGATTCTTAGAAATGACAAATCTTAAGCGGAAGTAGCTCATTTGGTAGAGCGTCAGCCTTCCAAGCTGAGGGTAGCGAGTTCGAGCCTCGTCTTCCGCTCCATTTTGCCTTTTATATGTTTATTTAATAAACAGGTAAAAGGATTTCACCAAAAAGCCGGTGTAGCTCAGAGGTAGAGTACTTCCTTGGTAAGGAAGAGGTCACGGGTTCAACTCCCGTCATTGGCTCTACTTTTATAAAGCTTAATCGGTTAATTAACGCACATAATTTTAAAATAAACACTCAAAACAACAAAACAAATAAAACAGCCATGGCTAAAGAAAAATTCGATCGCTCCAAACCGCACGTTAACATCGGAACCATCGGTCACGTTGACCACGGAAAAACAACATTAACTGCTGCAATTACAACAGTACTAGCAGCTGCAGGTTTGTCTGAAGCCCGTTCATTCGACTCAATTGACAATGCACCAGAGGAAAAAGAACGTGGTATTACGATTAATACTTCACACGTTGAGTACACAACCGCTAACCGTCACTATGCTCACGTTGACTGTCCAGGTCACGCCGATTATGTGAAGAACATGGTTACTGGTGCGGCTCAAATGGATGGCGCTATCTTGGTGGTTGCTGCTACAGATGGTCCTATGCCACAAACACGTGAGCATATCCTTCTTGCACGTCAAGTTGGAGTTCCTAAGTTGGTTGTATTCATGAACAAAGTGGATATGGTTGATGATGAAGAATTACTTGAATTGGTTGAAATGGAAATTCGTGAATTGTTAACATTCTATCAATTTGATGGAGATAACACACCAATCATCCGTGGATCTGCTCTAGGTGGTTTGAATAATGATGCGAATTGGGTTCCTAAAATTCTTGAATTGATGGATGCAGTTGATACCTTCATTCCAATTCCTCCTCGTCAAGTTGACCTTCCTTTCTTAATGCCAGTTGAAGATGTTTTCTCAATCACGGGTCGTGGTACAGTTGCTACTGGTCGTATCGAAAAAGGTGTTATCAATTCAGGTGAAGAGGTTGAAATT
>JBBALS010000240.1:1773-3954 GCA_040402915.1 Flavobacteriales bacterium | reverse complement strand
CGTGTGGCTGTTAGACCGGTTACTCCGGTTGATGTTACAGTTTGTCCTGTATGCGTTCCACCGTTACCTCCTGTGTATGGCACAGTACTGCTTACACTTGCTGCTACTACTCCTTGGCCCAAAGTTCCTGCATTGGTTGCGGTTGAGCAGCTTAGTGCCGTAATAGTTCCAACAGGTAAAACAACCGTTCTTGTTAGGGTACAGGTTTTTCCACCAATGTTGAGCGCAAAACTCGCTGTTCCGCTGGTGGCTGGTGTTCCGGTAATAGTGTATGTTAAACTTCCTGCGCCGATTGCAAAATTGCCCGCTGCTAAAGTTGCAGTGAGGCCTGTTACACCTGTAGAATTTACCGTTTGTCCGCTGTGTGTGCCGCCATTTCCTCCTGTATAAGGCACGCTGCTACTCACACTTGAAGCTGGAACTGCCAAAGTTAACGTGCCGCTATTCGTTGAACTTGCACAGGTTAAAGCTGTAATGGTTCCAATGGGTGCCGCAACTGTAATTGCGAGGGTGCATGTTTGTCCACCAATGTTGAGTGCAAAATTGGCTGTTCCTGCGCTTGCTGGTGTACCGGTTATCGTGTATGTTAAGCTACCCGCTCCGCTTGCAAAACTACCTGATGTTAATGTTGCAGTTAATCCTGTTACGCCTGTAGAAGTAACAGTTTGTCCATTGTGTAAACCGCCATTTCCCCCCGTATACGCAATTGTGCTGCTTACACTTGCTGCGGCAATTCCTTGGGTTAATGTTCCAGTATTTGTTGCTGTTGAACAGGCTAGTGCCGTAATGCTTCCCGGACAAATTCCACCGGTTGTCCAAATGGCAACACCTTCGCAATTGGTTAACACCTGACCTTGGGAACCACTGTTTGGCACTCCATTATTCGAAAATAACGCATAAGGCACGCTCAATAGTTGGTTTGTACCAGTGATGGAATAATTCGTTCCGCCTGCTGGATCTGTTTCGGTCTTTAAGAAATACGGTCCATTGCCCCAGTTGATGGTTGCAAAACCACCCGAAACTACTGTGCCGCCGCCAATCTGCAAACTCACCAAACCATTGGCATTGGTGGTTGGTGTATGAGTTTCGGTATACACCGAAGCACCTACGTTAGAACCTTGCAAAATGCTGATGCGAATGCCAACAAGCTGATTCACAACCAGATTATTGCTGCCGTTACGCACCTCAGCCTGATACGAAATTCGGTTGGGCGCTTGGGCAAATGATGTGAGGGTTGCAAGTAGAATTGCTAAACTGGTAAGTAATTGTTTCATTGTATTAGTCTTTGATAATTTGAATGGTCTGAATTGCTTGATTTTTTGAATCGTAAATGTGTATGACATAGCTTCCTACAGCCAAGTCGCGCATGTTGATTTGCGTTTTGGGGATTTCAATCGGGTTGGTCATGATCAATTTTCCCTGCATATCGAAGAGCTGATAATTTAATTTCTCGTTACGGAATTCATTCATTTCCAAAAACAAATCCTCTGATGATGGATTTGGATACGCCTTAAAAGAAAGGGTATTGTCTAATTTTTTTATATCGGTAGTCGTAATTCTATAAGGACGTTGAATGCCCTGCACTACAGCACCTGCTCCTTTCGAATCTGTGGTATACACCATTTGCCCCACGCTAAATGAAACAGTACCGCCGGTTCCAAGGTCAACACCTCCGATGGAATTCACAGATTCCTGCGCTTGAGCGGAATTAGCAACAATAAAAAGGAGGATTATAATGAAGATTTTTTGCATGGTTGCTTTTAGAGATTAGACTAAAAATCAATTTTGGAAAACAAATGTAAGGGAATATTCCAATACAATTGCTTTGAATTAGTTTAAATTATAAATATAAGCACCACCAATATCCAACTCACCAATCTACCAATTAAAAACATACTTGGAATTGGGCCGGGGGATAGAGGTTGGAGGATATTAACTGAGACTTTTTCAGGACGTGACCCACATACCCCAATCCCCAACCCTTTCCCCTCAGGGAGAAAGGGAGTTAAATTTCGATTTTTTTGAACATTTTACTTCAACTGAGATTTGAGGTGTGAGTTGCTAATACTTATTTCAGCAGAGTCAAACTCCCCTCTCTCCTTGCCACATAGCGGTCCCTTCGGGACGGAGAAAGGGGCTGGGGGATAGAGGTCCGAGGATGTTAAGATCAATAGTTATTTC
>JBBALS010000240.1:0-1673 GCA_040402915.1 Flavobacteriales bacterium | reverse complement strand
GGAGAAAGGGGCTGGGGGATAGAGGTCCGAGGATGTTAAGATCAATAGTTATTTCAGGACGAGTCAGCGTTTACCTCACCACCAGCTCCTCTCCTGCGGAGAGGGGAGTTAAATCTCGAAATTTTTGAATATTAAACTTCAAAAAAAAATTTATAAAACGCTAATGACATTAACAAGCAGAATATTCTCCCCTCTCCTGCGGAGAGGGGTTGGGGGTGAGGTCCAAGGATGCTGATTTGACCCCATTTTCATTACATAAAAATTACCATCTCCCCTCCCTTCCAAATTTTATTTATTTTTGGCAACACAACCACATTGAAATTCGCTTTATACACGCGAAATTCAATCAATATGCATACTCAAACATGAAACGTATTCTCGTAACTGGCAGCAATGGATTACTCGGACAAAAACTTGTTTATGGGTGTGTTGGTCGTCCTAATGTGGAACTTATTGCTAGTGCCAAAGGAGAAAATCGATTGATTTTGAAGGAGGGTTATATCTATGAATCGATGGATATTGGGAATGAACAGGATGTAGATTCTATAGTGGATAAATACAAACCCGATGTGGTTATTCATACCGCCGCCATGACCAATGTGGATGCTTGTGAAACCGATAAAGAAGGTTGTGTTTTGCTCAATATCACAGCCGTTGAATATTTGGTGAATGCCTGCAACCGAAACAAAGCACACTTCATTCACCTTTCAACCGACTTTATTTTTGATGGTGAGCATGGTCCATACGACGAGGAAGCCGAAGCAAATCCGGTGTCGTATTATGGTTGGTCGAAAGCAGAAGCCGAGAGAATTGTCAAGGAAAAATCGAACGATTGGGCCATTTTGAGAACGATTTTAGTTTTTGGTCTGGTTGATAATATGAGTCGCTCGAATGTGGTGCTTTGGGCAAAAGGAGCCCTCGAGAAAGGTGCTCCAATAAATGTGGTAGACGATCAATTTCGTATGCCCACTTTGGCCGAAGACCTTGCTGAAGGATGCTTGCTCGCAGCCGAAAAACATGCCAACGGAATATTCAATATTAGCGGGAAAGATTATATGAGCGTACTCGAACTTGTGGAGCAGGTTGCCGATTTTTACGGGTACGATAAGCAAATCATTTGCGCGGTATCTTCTTCCACACTCAACCAAACTGCCAAACGTCCGCCTAGAACTGGATTCGACTTAAGTAAATCGCAACGCGTTTTAGGATACAATCCGCATAGCTTCCGCGAAGGCTTGGCTATTTTAGATGAGCAATTGAAGCAATACAATTAATTTTGGGCGAAGCGTTTTAAACGTATATAAACGTTTCACAGACGACTAATTGAATTCCCTTGTTCGATGTTTGCTTAAAATTTAAAGCATGAAAACATTGATTCGGGAGTTTCTACATTTCTCGCGTACCGAACAAAAAGGCATCATCGTATTAGCTGCCCTTACCTTTATTGCAATTGGTTTTCGTATTTGGATTCGGCTGGATTCGGAGGTAACTTTTCATATTCCTCCAAATGAGTTAATTGCCCTACAAGAAATGGTAAAGCAATTGGATCAAGAAGATTCAATGCAAATACATGAGCAAAACTATACGTATGAAAAGAAATCAGAACTAAGTATCAATAAAGCAATCGATCCCAACAATATGAAAGAGAACGATTGGATTAAAATCGGTTTCTC
>JBBALS010000239.1:0-3954 GCA_040402915.1 Flavobacteriales bacterium | reverse complement strand
CATTCCTTTTTTAGGGAAATTAGATGATGGAAATGTCTTTAAAAGTATCATTACATTTCTTTTTTCGATTTTATCATTTGGTATTTTGCTTGGCGGGATTTATTTGACTATTGCTGGCCTTCTCGGTGATCATGGTTTTATAAACAACTATATTACTAGTGAAAATATTACTGGCGGTAATAAAGCAGGTTCTATTGTAGGGATGATAGTAGGCTTTTTAATTAGTTTAGTTACTGCGTGGACTTTATATAGCGTATTAAAGAAACGTAATGAACAATTGGAGGGATTAGAATATACAGGACTATTAGACTTTGTTTTTAATAGAACATTTCCTAAACTTATTTTAATTGTAGGCGAATTGCTTTTTATTCTGTTTTTATATGGCGGTATTCTTCAAATAATTGCCTCTTTAGTCGGTTCATATGTTTATGCTCCTTTAAGCAGTTATCCGGGTTTAATTTTGAATATTCTTCCTGGTATGGATAGCTTCAATCAGTTTATGCCTAATCAAATCTATGGTGATTATGACAATTTTGATAATTTTATAAAAATGGGAGTTATGGCTATTGCTTCATCATTTATTGTATTAATCGCTTTTTATATATACAAAGAAATTTATTGTTATGCATTGAAATTAGCTACTAACCTAATTGACTTTTTACCCAAATTTGCTATTCCTTTAGCGATAAGAAGAAGAAACGAAAATTAAAACTAGCTCATTACTGCAATTTGCAAAACCGGGATTTCTCAATATTTATGAGCGATTCCGGTTTTGTTTTATAGTTTAGGTTCACAAAACCCAAAAACGTTTTTGGTAAATGCGAAAAATCCTTTGTACTCTGAAGTGATGATTCCTCCAATGTTGCGAAAATCAGATGATCCTTTGAATTTTGAACTGCACAAGCATAGAATTCTCAACGTGAATAAAATTAAAAACCCGATCCGCTCATTGCGAATCGGGTTCTTTTTGTGACCCTGGAGGGATTCGAACCCCCAACCAACAGTACCGGAAACTGTCATTCTATCCAGTTGAACTACAGAGCCAACAAGGGTGGCAAAAATAGAAAAAAACCTACTGCATCTTCAAATAAAAACAACTGTAGATTTTCTTATCACCATTAACAAAATCACTTCTCTTTTAGCAGTTTTTCAAAAGCAAATAACTCATCGCGCAAACGGGCGGCTTCCATAAAATCTAAATCCTTGGCTGCCTTTTCCATCGACTTGCGTGTTTGTGCTATCGATTTCTGCAACTGCTCTTTACTCATGTATTTCACTACCGGGTCGGCGGCCAAACTTATCGACTCATTTTCAATGTATGGCTTCGGTGATTTCGAATCGGATGAACCTCCTCGTTTCGCAAAAATACTATCATGCGATTTCACAATCTGCGTTGGAGTAATGTTATGATCGATGTTGTACTTGATTTGCGTCTCGCGTCGTCGGTTGGTTTCCTCGATGGTCTTTCGCATCGACTCGGTCATCTTATCGGCATACATAATCACACGTCCATTCACATTTCGGGCTGCTCGTCCAACCGTTTGAACCAATGAACGCTCCGATCGTAAAAATCCTTCTTTGTCAGCATCCAAAATGGCCACCAAGGAAACTTCGGGCAAATCCAATCCCTCGCGCAATAAGTTGACTCCTATCAGAACATCAAATTTACCCAAACGCAAATCTCCCAAAATCTCCACGCGCTCCATAGTATCTACATCCGAATGTATATAACGGCAACGAATGTTCAAACGAGTCATGTATTTCGATAATTCCTCAGCCATGCGCTTGGTGAGTGTCGTTACTAAAATCCGTTCATCGCGTTTTATCACTTTATCCACAGCATCAAGTAAATCGTCTACCTGATTTATACTTGGACGGACTTCAATGATTGGATCGAGTAAGCCGGTTGGACGAATTAATTGCTCCACCACAACACCTTCGCATTGCGTAAGTTCATATTCGGCAGGTGTCGCGCTCACATAAATAAGCTGGTTAACAATCGAGGTAAACTCATCAAACATAAGCGGGCGATTGTCCATGGCTGCGGGCAAACGAAATCCGTATTCTACCAGATTCACTTTACGCGATCGATCGCCACCATACATGGCTTTTATCTGCGAAAGAGTAACGTGACTTTCATCCACAACCAACAAAAAATCGTCTGGGAAATAATCGAGCAAACAAAATGGCCGCGAGCCTTTCACACGACCATCAAAATAACGCGAATAGTTTTCAATACCGCTGCAATATCCCAATTCGCGAATCATCTCCAAATCGTAGGTTACGCGATCTTCCAAACGTTTGGCCTCCAAGTGTTTTCCTTCTTCCCTAAAGAACTCGCATTGCTTCACCATATCTTCCTGAATGAGGTAGATGGCGTCTTTCATGGTGTCTTTGTTGACCACATAAATGGTTGCAGGATAAATAATGCATTGCTCCAATTCCTCAAGTCTTGAACCACTTTCAGGATCAATCACTTCCATCTGTTCTATCTCATCCCCGAAAAAGTAAAAACGATAGGCCACAGAAGCATTCCCAATAAACACATCTACGGTATCGCCTTTCACACGAAAAGTTCCATTGGTAAATTCAGTTTCCGTTCTAGAATAGAGCGCTGTAACCAATTGGTGCAAAAACTTGTTGCGGCTAATGATATCACCGCGTTTAACTTTTACCGTATTCGATTTTATGTTCTCCGGATTTCCCATACCGTAAATACAGGAAACGGAAGATATTACAATGATATCGCGCCTTCCGGAAAGTAAAGAAGAAGCCGTACTCAAACGAAGTTTTTCAATTTCGTCGTTAATGGATAAATCTTTCTCGATGTAGGTATTTGTTACTGGAAGATATGCTTCTGGCTGATAGTAATCGTAGTATGATACAAAATACTCAACCGCATTCTTAGGAAAAAACGAGGTAAATTCTTGATAAAGTTGTGCTGCTAATGTTTTGTTATGACTTAAAACGAGCGTTGGTCGACCCGTTTGTTGAATCACATTGGCGACTGTAAATGTTTTCCCCGAACCGGTAACTCCTAGAAGAACTTGCGCTTTATCGCCCCGATTCACACCTTCGCATAATTGCTTTATTGCCACAGGTTGATCGCCTGTCGGAGAAAATTCCGATGTGAGCTGAAATTCCATAATTTTTTAAACGAATCGATTGACTAAAGCGTGCTTTTCATCTCAACCAAAAACGAACGAATCTTTTGCAAATTTTTAATCACCTCGTGACTTTGCTCCAATTCATCGCGATTTTGTTTCATCTTCATTTTAGCACCTTGAAGCGTATAACCACGCTCTTTCACCAAATGAAAAATCAAATGAAAATTATTTAAATCTTCCTTAGTAAACAGTCGATTTCCTTTTTTGTTTTTCTGCGGCTTAATGCTATCGAATTCCTTTTCCCAAAAACGAATGAGCGATGCATTTACATCAAAACGCTTGGCAACTTCACCAATGGTGTAAAAAAGTTTTTCGTCTGCGTCTTCGTTCTTTAAAGCCATAATGCAAATATAGAAAAAGTGTTCCCTTTCGACTCGCTATTTTTCATAGAAATAATGAAGATAATTCATCCATTTTGAGTTATAAAATGTTGATAAACCTGTCTATATCTTTAAATACAGGATTAAATTTTGGCGCTACGTACTTGGTTACTTTGCTTACTAATAAAACCGACTATGAGTCAAACTACAAGCATCACCAAAACAAGACACGAACAAGTTCTTGATACTATTGATGAAGTAACTCAAATTTCATCAAACCTCGGCATTGCTCAATTACAAATTGAAGATGAGGAATTAAGTGGAAGAACCATCCGTGTGAAAGGCCGCGATGTGGTGAATTTTGGCTCTTGTAGTTACCTTAATCTCGAAAAACATCCTGCCATTATTCAAGGTGTTGTGGATGCAGTTACCAAATTCGGTTCGCAATTTTCATCATCTCGCGCTTA
>JBBALS010000238.1:0-3961 GCA_040402915.1 Flavobacteriales bacterium | reverse complement strand
GATGAGCGAAAAAGTGCAGCGTTCAACGAAATTATCGAAACAAGGAAACCACACGCGACCGAAATTATGTGGCTGTGCATCGAAGCCAACACCAATGTTATAAGCATATCCACCCGAAAAACTGAAACCTCCAAATCCAGAAGCATCTTCAACGGGAGTTCCTTGATAATAAACCTGAACAGACATATTATTATTGATTTGCAGAGGATTAAGTAAATTTATGTTAAGCTTTTCTCCAATGTGTGTATAAGTTAAATGTTCATCGCCTTGTTTAACTGAATCGACTGTTAATGCGAGTAAGTCGAGAGTGATATGATCAATATTGCCGACCAAAGCACTGAAGTTTATGAGGCAGCTTCCATGTAAGGTGGTTGTAGGAAGTAAGCTGAAATCGAGGTTTATATTGGTGTGAAGGATATCAATGGAATCGCTTCGGGTGTCGAGTGAAGCGGCATCAGCCACAGAATGGTCTGTGTTTGGTTGCTCCAATTTGGAGACTTGAGCGTGCATTAAAATGCTTGTTAAAAGCGGAAATAAACAAACGATTAATCGCATAGGATTTCTGTGTTTAAGAATAGTGTAAAATAACAAAGCCCAGAATTTTCAACTTCCCAAATCCAACTCTCTAATTTAATTAGGAACCTTCAACTCCTATCTTTCCAATTTTAATTTCAACTCTTACGAATGTTCCGACTCAAATCCGCAAGCTCAATAGCCGTAATTGCCGCTTCGTCGCCTTTGTTTCCATGAATGCCACCACAACGATCGACTGCTTGCTGAAGTGTATTAACAGTTAACACTCCAAAAATAACAGGGATGTCTTGTGAGGTGCAAAGGGATGCTAATCCGTTCGTTACACCTTGACAGATGTATTCGAAATGTGGAGTATCGCCTTTGATGACTGCGCCAATGCAGATAACAGCATCGGTTTTACTATGAGAAACAGCTAAACGAGCTGCCGATATTAATTCCCAGGAACCTGGAACAGCATACACTTGAATGTTTGATTGAGGAATTCCGTTGAGTATTAACGTTTCAACACAGCCTTGTTCAAGAGCGCCAGTAACATCTTTGTTCCATTGCGCAACGATAATGGTAAAATGAAAATGGTCAATATTCGGAATATTGACCATTTTACGAGATGATAAATTTTGATGTGCGGATGACATTATTTAGCGCCGTTTTCTTTTAGTGCTTCCAAACGAGCAATGTATTTTTCAGCATCACGACCTTCAGTACTTTGGAAAAAGTCTTTCTGAATTTTTTTATAAATCTCAAGAGCTTTATCGTAATTTTTCATGTCTTCATATGCCATTGCAGCTTTCATCAAGTACATTGGAGTACTGAAGGTGTTTTCGTTTTTTCCAGCAGCTTTGATGTATTGATCAATTGCTTCTTGCGTTTTGTTCATTTCCATCAATGCATCACCTTTAGCACCCATAGCCATGGAAGTAGTTAACATGTCATCACCAGCATATTCATCCAATTGGCTAATCGCTTCTTGAAATTTTCCAGTTTGAAGGTAGCAAATACCCGCGTAGTAATGAGCCAAATTTGAGGATTTAGTTCCACCGTAATTATCAATGATTGAAAGAAATCCTTCTACATCGCCTTTCCCATTCAATGCTAAATTGAAAGAATCTTTTTCAAAGTAGATTTCAGCACGAAACATCGCAGTTTGTGCTTCTGCTTCTTTGGGCTTGACAATAAATTGATTATATGCTAAAACTCCTCCAACAGCTACAATAATAGCTGTAAGAACAAGAAGTAATTTCTTTTGATTTTTTTCGATGAATAATTCAGCATTCGAGAGAGATTCCTCGATATTTTCTAAAGTATCCTGCTTTGGAGCGTTATTTTGAGCCATGTTTTCTTTCAAAAATTGAGCGGCAAAAATACGTTTTTTTTTAAATCAACAAGGTAAAATTCTTAAGCAATTTCTTTCTCTTTTTCAATGCTTCAATTTCTAAAGCTTTTTTAAAAGATTCTTTCTTCGTGCTTTTCTACAACATATTGCCGTGTATCTTTGCCAACCATGCAATTGAACGAAATACATCTTGTTAATTTTCGAAATTATTCGGAAGCCAAATTGGTTTTCAGCGAGAATGTAGTTGTTTATACAGGAAATAATGGTTCAGGCAAAACCAATCTGCTCGACGCCATTCATTATTTGTCGTTTTGCAAAAGCTTTCTTAATCCAATCGATTCGCAGAATATTTTATCCGATGAACCCTTCTTTGTAATTCAAGGTATTTTCGATAAGGACAGTAAAAAAGAGGCAGTTTATTGTGGCATAAAACGCGGACAAAAAAAGCAATTTAAACGCAATGCCAAAGAATACGAACGTTTATCCGATCACATAGGACTTTTTCCTTTGGTTGTAATCTCACCATCCGATATTGCTCTGATTACAGACGGAAGTGAGGAACGGCGTCGTTTTATGGATAGCGTAATTTCTCAGTATGATAAAACGTATTTAGAGAATCTGATTCGTTATGGCAAACTCATCCAACAGCGAAACGCTTATTTGCGACAAGGCAACTGCAGTTCTGAAATGCTTGATGTTTGGGATGAACAATTATCGGAATTTGCAAAACCCATTTTTGAAGCACGAAAAGTATTTTTAGAACGATTTCGTCCCTTGTTTCAAGAAGTGTATGCATTTATTTCGGGGAGTAATGAAACCGTTGAATTGTCTTATGAAAGTCGGCTTTTTGAAACAGATCCATACACACTTTTTCTTCAATCGCGAGAGAAAGACCGAATCATGCAATACACTACTGCGGGAATTCACAAGGACGATTTAGGAATGCTTATTAATGGTTTTCCTTTGCGTAAATATGCTAGTCAGGGGCAGCAGAAGTCGTATTTAATTGCATTGAAATTGGCCCAATTTGATGTCTTGAGTGAAACAAAAAATATGAAGCCTTTGTTATTGCTCGACGATATTTTTGAGAAACTCGATCAGGAGCGAATCACGGCATTGATGACCTTGGTAAGTAAGCAGCATTTTGGACAAATTTTCATAACCGATTCACATCCCGAAAGAATTGCCGAAATTTTACGCGGAATTCAGACTACCTTTAATCACTTTACTGTTCATCAAGGAACGGTTCAACCGGCATGAAACGTAAGAGCAACGAATCGTCTGTAAGTGACCTCATTGAATTGTGGCTTCATCAATCCGGGTTAACACCGAAGTACAAAGAATTTAGATTGTTGCAGTCTTGGTCCGTATTGATGGGACCCATGATTGCCAACCGCACCGAAGATATTCGCTTGTATGAAGGAACCTTGTATGTGCAAATTACATCTGCATCCTTACGAAGCGAATTGAGTTTTGCCAAAGCCAAAATTATCCAAACCCTAAACGAACAAGTAGGCGAGGAGCTGGTTAAGGATATAGTTTTTAGGTGATTTTTTTTTGAAAGGAAATTTGAATTGATGTATCAGCGTTAAAATAGCTGCGTTATAAATGATGAATAAATCATTAAGCTCACAAAATTTAACAGTTGGATGAAATTTCTAATACATCAAAATAAATAATTTTTACTTTTACAAAAAAAGAAAATGAGACACGCTGATAAACATATAGTAGATGCATATATCGAGTTATTCGAAGGCTTGAGTTTTGTGAATAAACTTGAGTTGATTGAAAGTCTATCAAAATCTTTAAAATCAGAGGATCTCAAAAAAGAGGAAGATTTCTATAAGTCGTTTGGAGCATTTGAGTCTGATAAATCAGCCGAAGAAATTTTTGTTACTTTAAAATCCGCTAGGAATTTCAAAGACAAGGACATTCGCTTATAGATGAAATACCTTTTAGATACAAGTACGTGTATTTTCTTTTTAAGAGGGAAAATGAATCTTGATTTAACCCTAAAAGATAAGGGGATAGAAAATTGTTTTATCTCTGAAATTACGGTTCTAGAATTGAGATATGGAGCTGAAAATAGCAATG
>JBBALS010000237.1:0-3966 GCA_040402915.1 Flavobacteriales bacterium | reverse complement strand
ATCCGAGGCGCTTTTTTTATGACTACACTTTCCATAAATGCACACATGTTTATTCATCATACTGCACTTGTATTTATGATTGGATTTTAAAAAAATGATACTTACTTATGTAACGTAAGCAATGCTTTTCCAATTTTGTCGTTTAGACATTCGAAACTCAAATATTAACAAACACATAACAAAATCTTGTTGAATTATCCCCATAGAATTGAATGTATAATGCGTTTCATTAAAAATCAATCTTTCAGAAAATGAAGCCATTGAAATATTATTCAGTTCAAAATTTTACTTCTAAACGCTGTTCAAAACTTCCTGAATTTAGCAGCCATATTTTCTTAATTTTGCATCAATCAAATTCCTAACACGTATGAATGAATTTTCAGAAGAATATGAGAATCCCGAGTTCGCTGTTAAACGGTTTGAAACGATGTTGCGTCTCAACGAACAGTACTATTTTGAGCGTGATGATTTAGAGAATATCGTTGAGTTTTACATCCACGAAAACCATCATCAAAAGGCTTTAAATGCTATAAAGTTTGCATCAGGACAATACCCAGATTCAACGTATTTCCTTTTGAGAAAATCTCAACTTTTATCGGCAGAAGGCAAGTACGATGATGCTCTGGATTTATTGAATGAAGTAGAGATTTTCGAACCAGGCAACCCCGAAGTTTTCATTACCCGTGGAGGAATTTTCGCGATGCTAGGTCGTTCTGTTGATGCAATCGAATCATACAAAGCAGCTTTGCGTATCGATCGTAACTTTGAAGAAATCTACCTATTTATTGCATTTGAATTTCAAAATCAAGGAAAATATGGCAAAGCAGCACGCTATCTAAAACGCTGTTTAACAATGAATCCGGACAATGAATCGGCACTTTACGAGATGTCGTTTTGTTTTGACGTAACTGACAAGCTAGAAGCAGGAATTGTATTTTTCAAAAAGTTCATAGATACTAATCCCTATTCAAAAGTGGCTTGGTATGCACTAGGGCATTTGTACAGCAAAAAGCAAGAGTATAGCAATGGAATTAAGGCATTTGATTATGCAACCATTATTGATGATGGTTTTGCAAGTGCATGGTTTAACAAAGCCAATTGCTTAGCCGCCTCCGAAAAATACGAAGATGCGATTGAAGCATACAAAGAGATTTTCCGTTTGGAGGAGCCCGATGCTGCTACATTTTTATACATCGGAGAATGTTACGAAAACATCGATCAATATCCTGAAGCACTAAAATATTATCAACGTTCGGTATCATTGGATGAAATGCTTGCCGATGCTTGGGTTGGAATTGGTGTTGTGCTCGATTTTATGGATCAGCGAACAGAAGCATTGGTTCACATCAAAAAAGGAATCAATATCGATCCGAATCGTGGAACATTTTGGTTCATTTTGGGAGACATTCAATTAAAAATGGGATCCTTTCAAGAAGCAGAAGAATCGTATTTGAAAGTCATAGAGTTTGAACCCGACAATGAAGACATTTGGATTTTCTTTACCAATTTGTTGTTGCAACTTGAACGAAAAGAAGAAGCATACAATTATATTCAAGAAAGTTTTAAATACCATCCTGGACATGCTCGATTGACATTTCAAGCTGCTGAGATTGAGATGCATCGAGGAAATGTTCAAGAAGCGTGTATTTTGGCTGAAATTGCCATGTCTGTAGATCCACAATTAGGAGTAAAGATTCTAGAAGAATTGCCCCGTTTAGGTATGCAGGCAGAAATAAAAAAAATAATAGAACGATATAGTAACAAAGAATGACACATACATTACCATTTTTACCAGAACGCAGCCCTCAACCACGTGAATCGGGAGTGACCATGATGATGGATAAAGGATTGAGTATTCGTCAAGCCGAAGATTTCATCGCGCACTCAGGACATTTAGCTGATATTATCAAATTAGGATTTGGTACTTCATTGGTTGCTCGAAATGTGAAAGAGAAAATTAAAATCTATCAAGACGCGGGTTTGAGAGTTTATGTTGGAGGTACATTATTCGAGGCTTTTATTGTTCGAAATAAATTTGATGATTATCGCAAGTATATCGATAATTTAGGACTTGATACCTGTGAAGTTTCGGATGGCTCTATTGTTTTAGATCATAAAGTAAAGTGTGAATATATTTCGAAATTAGCAAAAGATTACCGCGTACTTTCTGAAGTAGGATCTAAAGAAGCAGGCATTTTAATTGCGCCGGCAAAATGGATTTCGATGATGAAAGCTGAATTGGATGCAGGTTCTTGGAAAGTAATTGCTGAAGCTCGCGAAAGTGGAAATGTCGGGATCTATCGTCCAAACGGAACCGCACACGTTGTATTGGTAAATCGTATTTTATCTAAAATTCCATCTGACCGCATTTTATGGGAAGCTCCAGGTAAATCACAACAAGCTTGGTTTATCAAATTAATTGGAGCCAATGTGAATTTGGGTAATATATCGCATGACGATGTTATTCCATTAGAAACACTGCGATTGGGATTACGTGGCGATACCTTCTTTCAATTTTTACCTGAAGAATTTCACAAACTAAAACAGACCGTATAAAATGAAAGAAATCTCTGTTAGCGAACTTAAAAACTGGAGAGACGAAGGTGTTATTCATCAGTTAATTGATGTCCGTGAAGAATTTGAATACGATGCAGCAAACATCCAAGGTGAATTAATTCCCATGGGCAGTATTCCAGATAATTTATCCTCTATTCGCAAAGATATTCCGGTTGTTTTACAATGTAAATCAGGTGCACGTTCTTCGAATATTACACGCTATTTAGAACAACAAGGATTTACGAATGTGTATAATTTGAGCGGTGGTATTTTTGCTTGGATTGATCAGATTGATCCTTCAATGAGTAAATATTAAACGATGCGTCAATACGGACTTATTGGCAAAAAACTGAGTCATACCTTCTCCCCTACTTGGTTTGCAAAAAAATTCGATCGAGAATCTATCATCGACGCCCGTTACGATGCGTTTGAATTAGCAAACATCGATGAGTTTCCGCAATTTGTAATGCAAACACCCAATCTGCGTGGGTTCAATGTAACCATTCCATACAAACAAGAAATTTGTGCCTATTTGGACGAAATTTATGGTCCTGCAGAAGTATTACAAGTTGTTAATACGGTTGTGGTGCAAGAAGAAACAATTCCGTTTGAAGGACAAAAAATCCCAGGCTTTCGATTGAAAGGATTCAATACCGACATATACGGATTCAAAGAATCTATTAAACCACTCATGCGTCCTTGGTTTGAGCGCGCATTGATTTTGGGAACAGGCGCAAGTGCTTCATCGGTAGCTTATGTTTTATATAAACTGGGAGTAGATACTTTATTTGTAAGTAGAAATCCAGAGGGTGATCAAGAAATTGGATGGAAAGATATTAACGAGCATGTTATTCATTTTCATCCGCTTATAATCAACACAACTCCCCTCGGGCAATTCCCCAATGAGGAAGCATTTCCTCAATTGCCTTATCATTTGCTTAGTGATAAACATTTGTTGTACGATTTGATATACAACCCAACAGAATCAGCATTTTTACAAAAAGGAAAAGCCAACAAATCCATGATTCATAATGGACAATCGATGTTGGAAATGCAAGCAGAACAAAGCTGGCGAACGTGGCAGAATGCTGATCAGCTGAACGTTGTTTAATTTAGCGTTGCGTTGAACATTATTTATTAATTTTCAGGAATAATATAATTCTTGTTTGTACATTGATCCAAACTTGTTGTTTGTCTATTTTTTGGGAATATGAAATTATTATTTAACCTGTTATTTTGCACTTTAATCACTTTCAACTTTGTAAAAGCGCAAATACCAATTACTTCATTATTGAAATCCAATTATTTTTTGGTTTCAGAAAAAACGAAGTTTCAAGAGCAAATAAAACCACGTTTTTTTGAGGAAAGGATTTCAAGTGAAACGCGCAAAGAACATCGTGAATCATTTGT
>JBBALS010000236.1:0-3978 GCA_040402915.1 Flavobacteriales bacterium | reverse complement strand
AGAACAATACATACTAGTTAATTGTACTGAAGGAGAATAATTATGAGAAAATACACCCGCATTTTTATTGGATTGATGCTTTTAGCTGGATCCATTTCAGCTCAGAATAATGCTGATAAAATAAGCACACTCTACAATGAAGGTGTCAAATTAATTGGCGAACGGAAATTTGAAGATGCCCGCAAAAAGATGGATGCTGCCGTTCAATTAAAAGCAGATTACACCGAAGCGATTTTTGCAAGAGGCACATGTAGTTTAATGCTCGAAGAAAGAGAAAAAGCATGTTATGACTTTTCGAAAGCTGCTGCAATGGGATGGAAACCCGCCAAGGAGTATATTGAAAAATACTGTAATGCCAAATCCTTTAACAAATCATTAACCCCTGTTAAAAAATCAGAAGTTGCGAAATAACTGGCTGCTCATTGGAGCATTCTTGCTTATCGGATTAAATTCTGTTGCCCAAACAACTGCCCTCGATTGGTTCAATCAAGGAACATCCAAAGGTTTATCTGAGGACTATTCCGGAGCGATTGATTGCTTTTCAAAATCCCTTTCCATTCAACCTGATTTTGAAGATGCCTTATTTAACCGAGGAGTTTGTTTGTTTCGAAAAAGACAATACAAAACAGCCCTTGTCGACTTTAACGATTTATTGACCAAAAACCCAGAAAGTGCTCGCGCTTATAATCAACGTGGATTAATTAAAGCCGGATTAGGTGATAATAATGGTGCTTTGTTGGATTTCAATGACGCGATTGCATTAAAAAACAACGACTTTTCATTTTATTACAACCGAGCAATTTCGAGCAATGCTCTTGGATTTTTTGCTGAAGCCGTCAACGATTTGAATATTTGTATAGAACTCGATTCAAAACAAGCAAAGGCATTTTATAAGCGTGGCATATTTTCATACGTTTCCGGTTTAAAAGAAGCTGGCTGCATCGATTTAAGAAAAGCAGCAGAACTTGGCTATTCAGAAGCTTACGACATACTTCGCATTTATTGCAGATAATTGTTTTTCATTTTCATGGCACTTAAAAAGCAATTATCTGGGATTTACTCCTATCCCATTTTGATGTTGATATACTGCATTTCGTATTTGCCTTTTCCTGTGTTGTATTTCATTTCCGACTTTTTATATATAATTCTTTACCGCATTTTCGCTTATCGAGTAAGAGTTTGCCATGGAAATATAAAAAGAGCTCTCCCATCTAAAACTGATTCGGAAATTAAAGTAATCGAAAAGCAATTTTATCGACATTTATGCGATGTGATTGTTGAAACGATAAAATCATTTACCATTAATTCCAAAGAATTAAACAAGCGAATGAAGCTTCTGAATCCAGAAGTCTTAGCAGAGGTTTATCGAACCAATCGAAAAATGATTGCTGTTACCGGGCATTACGGAAATTGGGAATGGGCCGCAATTACACTTCCTTTTCAAAGTAATTATTCTGCTCAAGGTGTTTATTTAGCGATTAAAAATCCAGTTATAAATCGCGCAATGATAAAATCTCGAAGTCGCTTTGGAATTGACCTATTAGAAGCTGGAAAAATTTACCAAGAATTGGAAAATCGTAAATCTACATTAAGTATTACTGGGTTCATTGCCGATCAAAGTCCATCCAAACCCGAAAAAGGAATCTGGATGCATTTTTTAAATCAAGAAACGGTTGTGGCAAGTGGTACCGAAAGGTATGCAGCTCTTCATGAAATGGCTGTTGCGTTTGGCAAAATCAGAAAAATAAAGCGGGGATATTATACGCTCGAATATGAACTAGTATCCGAAAACGCAGCACTAGAAAAAGCGGGTGCTGTTACTCAAAAGCACACTCAAATTCTAGAGAAAATCATTCAAGAAGAACCGCAATTTTGGCTTTGGTCGCACAAACGCTGGAAGCATAAACGAGTAGCAGAAACTCCAATTCTTTCAAGCTATGAGTAACGAACCGCTCGCCGAACGAATGCGTCCATTAAAGCTTGATGATTATGTTGGTCAAAAGCATTTATTGGGCGAAGGTTCTGTGCTTTCCAAACTCATTACCCAAAAACTTCCCTTGCCTTCGCTCCTACTTTGGGGACCTCCAGGCGTTGGAAAAACCACCTTAGCTCGATTACTAGCCGAAGCAAGCGATGCCCCTTTTTATACTTTAAGCGCCATTGCATCGGGTGTAAAGGAAGTGCGCGAAGTCATCGATTTAGCATCCAAACAAGGTGGATTATTGCGAAAACCAGTCTTGTTTATAGATGAGATTCACCGTTTCAGTAAATCGCAACAAGATTCTTTGCTCGGTGCAGTTGAACGAGGCATCATCACCTTAATCGGTGCTACTACCGAAAATCCTTCATTCGAGGTAATTCCCGCTTTGCTATCGCGTTGCCAAGTGTATGTGCTGAAATCGCTCGAAAAAGAAGAACTCATCGGGATGATTGAGCGCTCGATGAGGGAAGACCGCTACCTGAAATTTCGTGAAATCGAACTTCAAGAAACCGATGCCCTGCTTCGTTATTCGGGTGGTGATGCGCGGAAAATCCTCAACTTGTTCGAACTTGTTGTAAACACGCATTCGGGCGATGAACCAGTTCTGATAAACAACCAGCTTGTAACTTCTGTTTTGCAAGAGAATCAGGCACGTTACGACAAATCGGGTGAACAGCATTACGACATTGTTTCGGCATTTATTAAAAGTATGCGAGGCAGCGATCCCAATGCGGCAGTGTACTATTTGGCACGAATGATTGCCGGCGGAGAAGACCCAAAATTCATTGCGCGTCGCATGCTAATCTTCTCATCTGAGGATATCGGAAACGCGAATCCAACGGCCTTGATTATGGCAAACAATTGCTTTCAGGCGATAAATGTCATTGGACATCCAGAATGCAGGCTAATTTTGAGTCAAACAGCTATTTATTTGGCTTGTTCAGTAAAAAGCAATGCATCCTACATGGCCATTCAACTAGCTGAAAAAATGGTCAATGAAACTGGCGATTTGTCTATTCCTTTGCATCTTCGCAATGCTCCAACCAAACTAATGAAAGATTTGGGCTACGGCGAAGAGTATCAATACGCGCATTTGTTTGAAAATAATTTCGTGGATTTGGAATTCCTTCCTGAACAAATTTCAGGAACTAAATTCTTTGATCCAGGCGCGAATTCCCGCGAAAATGAAATGCGAGAAAGACTAAAACGATTGTGGCAAGAAAAATATGGATATTGATTATCTACCATTAATTTACTTTTTTTAAAAAATCTGCATTTTGGAAAATTATCTACAGCAATTTCAAGAAGATGGCTACCTCGTAATTGAAGGTTTTAACTCCGAAATGGAATGTGACGAGTTAATGAAACGTGGCAGAGAACTCTCAAACAGTTTCCATTTCGAAGGGCGAGCATCTATTTTTCAAACTAACGAACAATCGAAATCTACTGATGATTATTTTCTAAATTCAGGGAATACCATTTCTTATTTTTTCGAAAAGGATGCATTTGATTTGAATGGAAATCTCAAAACAGATTTGTTTCATTCGTTAAATAAAATCGGGCACGGACTTCACGATCTTGATGATGTGTTTGATTCATTTTCACGTTCATCGCAAATGAAGGCATTGGCAAAGGCATTGAATCTGGATGAATGTGTCATTATTCAAAGCATGCTCATTATGAAACACGCGAAAATTGGAGGTGTTGTGGATGTGCATCAGGATTCCACGTTTTTGTATACTGAGCCCAATTCCTGCATCGGTTTTTGGTTCGCATTGGAAGATGCCACCATCGAGAATGGCTGTTTATGGGCAAAACCGGGTGGACATAAAACTACATTAAGGTCATGGTTTAAACGCAATGGGCAAGGTGGAACTGAAATGCACATGTTTGATAACGATCCAATTTCAACCGATGGAATGATTCCTTTGGAAGTAAAAAAAGGTGCTTGTATTGTGTTGGATGGCTTGCTTCCACATTATAGTTTACCCAATACG
>JBBALS010000235.1:0-4020 GCA_040402915.1 Flavobacteriales bacterium | reverse complement strand
TTCTGCTCCGGGAGCAGGTGTAACTGCGGCGGCTGGCTCTGCCGCGCCTTGTAATTCTGGATTTTCAGTTGGTGTTGGTGTTGCCATTGCAACCCACTTGTTGTTTTCAATTTTGAAAGTGCGCATACCCTTTGCGTCAACTGCGTATGTCACACCATCAGAACCAGTTTCACTTGCAACCGATCCGGGAGCAAGTGATTCACGATTTTGTACTAATGCCATGTTTGCACCACCAGTGGAATTCTTAGTAGCATCGTATGCACGTTGTTCGTCTCGGCTCTTACCACCTGTAAGACCTTCATAACCTTGACCGTTACCCCAGGTGGAAGGATTGAATATACTGTATTCATCTACCTGTTGATTTTCGTAAACTTTCAAGTATTCTCTCAAACTGTTTACTTTGTCTTTGAGTTGGCTTTCTGTAATTTTTTTCATAATAAGTCCTTTATCTTAGTCCTGCAATTTTAAGCATGGCTGTTAGTTCTGAGCTTTCCATAGCGGGCATGTTGCCGCCTTTTGGCATTTTATCCATGATACCTTTCATCATGGCTTGTGGGTCCATGCTGCCGCTAAATCCTGGCATGTCTAGCTTTTGCTGTCCTTGTGGAACTTTGTCCATCATACCTTTCATCAAGTTGCCCACATGGCTTTGAATCTGTGAACCCATTTTGTCAGGATCACTGAAATCAAAATCCATGTCTTGACCGTTTACACCAGGCATCTTTAATTTCATACCTTTAGCAATGTCTCTAAACTTGGCCATGGCATCCGCGTGACTGGCTGGTTGTCCGTCTATGGTGCCTGTTTGATTAGTTGTACCGGTAGCTGAGTTGTTTGCAATGGCTGGAGCAGATTGTGCTGTATCGCTGGACTTGTCCATTTGATTGGCATAATTGGCGGAAGACGGATCATTAGACTCTTGATCCTTGTACTGTTTTACTAATTCGTCAATGTCAGCATCAGCATGTTTTGATTTGAAATCAGCCATTAGTTTGGCAAACTCTTCTGCGGACTCTGTTGATGCTTCATCGATAGTATGATGCATGCCGGACAAATGCTTGATGTTGCCCAATTCATCCCCGGGTTGATTCACACTACTAGGTGGATCCATTTTCTTAACCATTTGAATCACACGGCTGACATCTTCTTTAGTTGCATTTTCAAAGTTACCATTCTTAAAGTTACTAATGATCTTTGTGATAACTCTTGTAGGCCCAATTGTAAAATTACCTTCAGTGATAGTAGCATCTCTATTCCAAAATCCACTAATACTTTTTAATATTTCTTCTACTCCACTTTCCTGAGATTTGAATCCCACACTTGCTGGATTAATTCCACATTCTTGTAGTGCGCTGAGTAAAGACATTTTCTTGTGGCCAAAATCCAATTCAGTGTCTGGTCCAGCGCCACATTCAACTGCTTTGATTAATTTTGCTTTCAACGATGCAACACTTTCTGCAACAGGGCCTGCCAATTGCTCTTCTGGTGCAGGTGCAGGTGCTGTTGGTGCTGTTGGTGCTGTTGGTGCAGGTGCTATTGGTGCAGGTTCTGCCGGTTCGTTATCTTCGCCGCCTACTTCTTCACCACCACTAAAATCTATAGCATTGGAGTTTAAAATACGTGCAACTTCGTCGTTGTCTTGCGACATTCTTTCTAATTCTAATTGTACAATTGCTCGAACATCCAACTCAGGATCAGCTTTCTTTAATTCGTCTAACGGAAATAATGCTTCACCTGTTACTGGATCTACTTCAGGCAAGTACTTGGACAGAGTGTCAATGATGTTGATATTCGATCCAGGGCCGCCAGTCATTGGTGACTGGAATATTCTGTTTAGTTCTTGAACAGCATTGTTTCTAACTTTTTCATTTTTGTCAAAAATTCCAAGTCCTTCGTCGCTGCCTTCCATAATGCCATTCATAAATGATTCAAATGCGGCTTCTGGATCCAGTGCTTCCGACTTGGGGATACCTTTTTGTGCAAGAGCTTTGGCAGCATCTTTGCCAGTACGGTTAGGATTGTGCGGTTTCTTGAAAGCAGATTTTTCTTTCTTGCCAGATTCTCTTTCTTTGGCGTCATCATCAGTTTCCCAAGGCAACGTTTCTTCGTCTAGCAAATCATCTGCTGTTAATTCTTTAACTGGCAATTGTGTTTCGTCAACCAGTCTATAGATGTATGGAAATACCAATTTCATTTCTTCGTTGAATGTGCGTATAGTCAAACGATCAATCCAATCATCCATTACAGCTTCAGGAATCAACTGCTCGTCTTGGCTTTGAAAAGATTCTGCAAATTGCTCATAGTATGCGACACGTTGTAGGTTATGAATTTCTTTTTTAACTGATTCGATGCGTTCAACCACCTTGCTGGTAACTTCGCCCATTGCTTCACTCAGTTGTGTTTGACGTCCCACATAGTTTTTAAATTTGCGTAGGCTGGCAAGTTCTTCGCTGAGTCCGCAAATATGCATACCAATACCATCGTAAGGATGGCCGCCGTGTTTGATGTGTTCTGCAAGGGCGCGAGCACCGTTGATATGTTTTGTAGGATAACGAAAACGTTCGCCGGCCGCATTTTCAATATAGATACTGTCAATATGCATGGTCCTGCCAGCGGCAAGTTCTGTGTTAACAGGCTGACTATGTTTAATAACTAGTCTTGCTTCGCCTAAATCCTGGTAGCTGATTCTAGCAGTACCAAACAGCTTGTTTTCCATAATTGTATTATCCTTAACTTTTGCTCGAAACTGATAGTCTCTTTTGTCCAAATTACTTTTGCCCATGCGTTGAACATCATAATTCAACAGTCTATTTTTAGCAAATTTTCTAAAACTTCTAATAAATTTAAATGCGCCTGGGTGTTGTTTTTCCACAATATCGCCGCTAACTTCGATTACCACACCATCATCTGCATCCAGCGTGATTGCCACAGTTCCAATATCCTCTCCATCTTCTTTGTATTCAAATTCAAAGAATCTAGCTTTGGGGATATCTGTCTTTTTGCTGAGTACATTGGCGTTCTCATCTCCGATAGTTATATCAGAGAATCTTGTTTGAATTTTGCCGTAAAGATCCAAGGCAATTTTATCTAAATTAGCATCCATGATATATTTATCCTATGCCTGAGGAAATGAATATAGGCAATGGTGCGTCCCAGTCTTCGCCAAACTCCGTGTTCACGCTGAGAGTTTCAAATACTCGAGGATCCCAATCTGCCAGCACCACACTCATGCGTATTATCAGCAATAATGCACTTACCAAGTCATCATTCTGTCCAGATTTGGCTTTGAAACTGGCGCCCGACGCCACAAAACTTTTTAGTTCGCTAATCAAGCCTTTGCTGAGAATCCGCATTTTATTGCCTTCAATAAGGAACTTTACTCGGGCACAGGCTGATATCTTATTGCCAAATGTAGTGTTAAATCCCTTACGGAACTTGCGCACATGACCTTTCTTTACAGGCTCACTAACAAACAATCCCGGAAATGTATCTTCACCCAAATCTTTAATAACCACCAGCGCCGCTTCGCCTAGGGTGTTGTTTTCACAAGACCAGTATATGCTGTTGGGATAACCTGGGCCAATCTTTTCGTCTAAATTCTTTAATATATCTCTAAATATTTTTACTTGATCCTGCACAATGGTCAAGTTGTGTTGCCACTCTGCCACTTGAGTAAAGCTGGGTAATTCAAACAGCTGAATTGCGGCATAATCTCCGCCCGTACCTAAACTAGGATCCAGTGCGGCCAGATATAAGTTTCCGCCCACTGGCTGTTTGTACCACCTAACTTGCCCCATTTTCTCAACGGGATCTCGTCCCGTTAGCTCTGCCAGTTTCAAGGAGCTGATCAGTGTTTCATCATATACCAAGAACTCACAACCATATTCTCGGCGGAATCTTTCCTCTCCAATACGTCCCAGTTCAACACGTTTCCATTCATCATCACGATCCGGATGCTCATGCCATTCTGCACGAAATCCATGAAATCCATTGCGGCCTAATTCGTCTGTTCGTGTATCC
>JBBALS010000234.1:0-4021 GCA_040402915.1 Flavobacteriales bacterium | reverse complement strand
GAACTATCGGGTAAGTTGTCGTTTAAATCGTATAAATCGATAAGTGCAATTTGTGTTTTTTGAAGAGCTAATAATCCTGCACATTTCCGGAGCGTGAACCATGATTTTTCATTGTATTCATTGGCTCTTATAGATGCTTGATGATAATAATTAATTGCGCCACTAATATCGTTTTGTGTTAAACGCATTTTGGCTAAATGGTCGAGTGATTGAAGCGCAAATTTGCCATCTCCAAAATACAATACACGCTCAAAAGCCAATGATGCTGTTTTGTAATTCGATAATGCATACTGCTCCAATCCCAATCGAAAAGTCTCGTCGAGGTTCTGGGAATTTCCTGATGAATAGGAGAGACTAAGGATGAAGATTAAACGCAGCGTTAACTTTCTGATCCAGTTTGTCGGTCTGTCTCTTGTTGTATCGCTTTGCTGATGAAAAAGCTCCATAAACATTTCCTAAATAAAATCCAGTTGCAAGGGTTGCGTAAATCCAGCCATAGGTGCTTTTGGTTCCTTTGTCCTGAAAGCCACGAATAGCTTGGTAACCCGAAACTCCAATGGAAAGCATACTGAAAATACCATCAATGTAATCGTGGGTGTAAAATTTACCTGTTCCAGGAACAATTGCCGACATGGCCAATGCTAAACCGGGTGATTTCCGTTTTTGCATGCTCCCTTCTTTGCTAAGCTCTTTGGCAATCATGATCGATTTTTCATTGGAAGATAATCCAGAAAGATAGGCTTCAGAATGTGTATAATCGTGATCAATCAAATAACTAAATGCTTGATAATACTGCTTCTTGTTGGTTTCAAATGTTGGACTCGATGAAATAAAATCGCGGGTTAATTGCGTTTTTTTATCAGCCAATAATGTGAATACAAAGTAATTGTCGAAGGGTTTTTTTATCGATTGCATATCGGGGTAAAACAACAAAATTCGTTTGTTAGCTGATGCATATTCCTTGTTCAGCGTGTAACAACTGATAAGAGTTTCGCGAAGTGAATCATTTGATGGTTCAAGAAATAAAAGGCGTTCGGTCTCGATGGCTGCAAGTGAATACTGCCCCGAATGCATCAAATAATCGACAAATTCTTTGGAGCGTTTTTCGTCGTACAGATTTTGACTTGATGCCTGAAAGTAGCAAAAACATGAAATAATGAAGAGGATGTTGCGCATCAGGGATTATCTATCAAGAGGTTTTTTTCTGGATCGAAGGTGTATTTCTGAGGACTCAATCCATTGCAACGATGTAAGCGATCGAATGTGGCTAACATACCGATGACGGGGCCTTTCTTTTTTATCGCAAGCATTCCATACTCAGAACATGAGGGACTGAATGAACATTTGTTATTGTCTTGTGAAGAAATGGCGAATTTATAAAACAGGAAAAGCCCTGAAAATAAATACTGGATTTCGTTGGTATTGTTTTTTGCAAAAGTATAATCAGCCCGAACGTGCGGTTTGTGGAAACTCTGCCTTTGTTCTGCGATGGAGAAATTTTGAGCTTGAGAACCCAAGTTACTTAGCAGGAATAGGGAAATTATAAAGCGTATCATCTTTAAGTTCATTGATCCGCAGATTTTTAAAGGTGGATATTTTAGTCTCTTTGCCACCTAATTTATAAAGTGTTTCTATGATTTCGGAAGGGAATTCAATGCCTGAAACTTTCAGATACCCCTTGAAGATTTGTTTTTTTACTAACTCGTTTTTTGGCGTGTAAAACGCAACCCCTACAAGTCGACCATCTTTTTTAGAGACGATAATTTTACCTGTTACTTTTGCCATCCGTTTGTCTGGAAGCCATGTGGTTAAAACCATATCGCCCGATTTCTCTACTTTGTTAAGCGTGTAAAACGATTTCTCTAAGCCGAAATTATTCAGGTTGTTTTGTAATGCGAATTCAAATATTGTGGAGGATGGCAGCATAGGAACGAACTGCCTAGAAACTAATTTGCCTTTTGCAATGCGGTTAAAAACGGTGTCAACAATTACCCAATCTTCTTTTTCGGGAAAGGTAACGTGGTAAACCAATTTCTTAAAGGTGCGGTCGTATAGAACCGAACCCATAGTAAGACTCATCTTCCCATCATTGAATTTCTCTTTGATTGAGAAATCTGCTCGCATCCTAAAATAGTGTTGCCCAATTGAAAAATTGGGCAACACTAAACAAAATACTAATAAAAGGAAGAAACCATGAAGCTTCTGTTTGTTCATTAAATTTAGAATGCAAATAATGATGCACCTACTGCAACAACATAAACAACATAAATTAAAATTACAACACCCTCAACAACAACACATCCAGTGAATGCTTTCTTAGTTTCTTCGCGATCATCTGCTACAAAATAAACAATGGCAATACCAGCAACACCAAAGCAAGCACCCCAAGCAAATGAAGGAATACCCAAAGGTGGTTCGCCACGAAGCGTTGATAAAACACCCAAGATATCGCTCGAATTATTTAAATTCTGAACCAATGGGTTCTTGGTGTTGATTTCGGAAAGAGTCAAGCCTTCGTTTGCTTCAACAAGCTGTTCAAGTTCGTTTAATTGTGCGAATTCAGCATTGATTTCTTGATCGTCAACTTTGAAAAGATCTGCATTTTCAGTGGCATTACCCATGTTAAATGCAAGCGCAAGAAGCGCTGTAAATAATAATTTTTTCATAAAGTGTAGTTTTTTTCTTCATCTCAAATATAAAAGCTTTTTAAATAAACAATTATCGACCTGTGATTTTTTTAATCAAAATTCACTGTTCAAAACTTTATAACATTAATAATTGCTTATATCTGCAATATGAAATCATAGAGATTAAAATTATGAAAATTTGGCCATGATCAGTTGAAATATTAATTTTGAATTGTCGAAAAAAAAGGGGACACCTACAGAATGTTTAAATACAATTTCGAAAAATAGATTTTAACAAAAGCGACAATCTAATTTTAATTAATATTGTCAAATATTAAGCATCGTTTAGTGTTTTGTAATGAGATCTTAATTTGCAACCCACTTTCATTTTTAATTGAATAAATGAAACACCCGATTCCAGGTGACTTAAAGCAAATTTGTGAATTATTAAATTTTAAACATCCGTTATTTAATTGTATAGACTTGATCAAATATGAAAACCTTACTCATAATTTATCTTTCTTTTAATTTTGGCAATTATATTTATTCTCAGCAAATTACAGATTTGGATCTAATGAAGTGTCATAATAATGCTTCTACAGAAGTCCAATTATCACCCAAATATATATTTCATGATAAAAACCTATTCATTAAATACAACCCCATTAGTATTTTCTTTGGTGGTGCTTTGTATGTTTACCAAAGAGCTATTTCTCCTCAGATTTCAGCAGGTTGTGCTTATGAAATAAGTTGTTCCAATTTTAGTAAACAATGTATTAGCCATTATGGCCTTCTAAAAGGAATCGCCCTTTCAACTGACAGACTTACACGATGTAACAAAATAGCAAGTGCGGATTTTCACCCATTGTTAATCAATTTTCAGAATAAAGTTATTGATAATCCAGAAATGTACAAACTACGCAAATGAAGTATTTGTTTGTCTTTTTTCTCTCACTTTATTTTAACGTGGTGTTTGCTCAGAAAGAGTATGTATTTATTGACGATTTAGACTTCCTAATTCATCTTACATCCAACAAACTATTTCATGAAAGTGATGTGTATTTTAAACAAACAACATTCAAAGCGCGAAATAATATTGGTCAATTGGATTCACTAAATTATATGATGGGCTTTGTCTATTATCAGAATGATAGTTTAAAACGAGCCCAAACACTCCTCCGAAATGTCTCAGAAAATAGTTCTTGGTATTTTAAAAGTAATTTTTATCATTCATACATCAGTATGAAATTGAATCAACCCGACAGTTCCGTTTTTCATTTAAGTAATTTAAAGCAATCAACGAACGATGAGGTTAATCAGTTTAGGGAATTCCAATTGGCTGGCGCCTATTTATTGTCTGGAGATGTTTTAAAATGCGATTCACTTAGCAAGAA
>JBBALS010000233.1:0-4023 GCA_040402915.1 Flavobacteriales bacterium | reverse complement strand
ACTTTGAGCGTGATTTTGATTCCTTGGAATTGCAAGTGGTTCAAGATGCTGACCGATTGGATGCAATTGGTGCCATTGGAATTGCACGAACGTTTCATTACGGAGGGTATAAAAATCGCGAAATTTACAATGCCGAAATTCCTCCGCAATTGGATTTAACCAAAGAAGAATACAAGGCTAGCAAGTCGCCAACCATCAATCATTTTTACGAAAAGCTGCTTTTGCTTCGCGACCGAATGCACACCGAAACTGGGAAAGAACTGGCCAATCAACGGCATCATTTCATGGAAGAATTTCTGCGGAATTTCTATGCCGAAGTTGAATAGAATCAGCCCTACATTTGCAACGTGCGTTACTTCTTTCACATAGGATATCACGGAATAAATTACCGAGGCTGGCAAAGACAACCTGGAGTTGTTAGTGTGCAGGAAGTTTTAGAAACATCCTTAAGTAAAATCTTAAAAGAAACCATTACAGTGAATGGTTGCGGAAGAACTGATGCTCAAGTGCATGCCTCCCAATATTTCTTTCATTGCGATGTAAAATCGGTTTGGGATTTTGATTTGAAATTTCGTTTAAACCACACGCTCCCCGATGATATTGCGGTGTTTGATATTATCCCAATGGACGATAATCGGCATGCGCGTTTTGATGCCATTCAACGTTCGTACGATTACTTTTTGCATTTCTACAAAGATCCCTTTTTGGTCAAATTCAGTTCGTATTACCGCGACGAAAATCTCGATATAGATGCGATGCAACGAGCGGCTGCTTTGCTTGTAAACTTCAACGATTACTTTGCATTTTGCCGTTCTCCCGAAAAATACGAACACACCATTTGCCATGTTAGTTCTTCCGAAATCATCCGAAATGAATCGGGAAGTAAATTATGTTTTCGCATTTCATCCAACCGTTTTTTAGGAAGTATGATTCGCATCCTCGTTGGCAAATTCTTGGAAATTGGAAGAGCTGAATTGAGCGTTGAGGAATTCGAAAGTTATTTCCACAAACGCGAATCTGCCCCCATGATTATCCCAGCTCATCCGCAAGGTCTCTATCTTTCGAAAGTAACTTATCCTTATCTCGACTTGGCAGCTCAGCCAAATTTTACATTTTTACATTCCGATTTAATCAATCAATAAAATTCAGAATTATGGAACGCGTTGTTATTACTGGAACAGGAGCCATTACCCCACTTGGAAATACGACACATGATTTTTTACAGGGTATTTTCGAAGGCAAATCGGGTGCGGGTCCCATAACACGTTTCGATGCATCTGCATTCAAAACGCGCTTTGCTTGTGAAGTAAAAGATTTCGATCCTGCAGTGTATTTCGAACGCAACGAAAGTCGCAAATACGATCGCTTTTCTTGGTATGCAGTTGCTGCTGCCGAAGAAGCTTTGAAAATGGCCGGTATTTCGAAAGAGAATGTGGATGTGCATCGTACCGGAGTTATTTTTGGCTCGGGAAATGGCGGTGTTGAAACCTTCGATCAGCAATTGATTGAGTTTGCTGGCAACCCCGAAAATCCTCGATTCAACCCGTATTTCATTCCCAAAATGTTGGTGAATATGCCTTCGGGAGTGATTTCCATACGCTTTGGATTTCGTGGAATTGTGTACACACCAGTATCGGCCTGTGCCAGTGGAAATACCGCCATTATGGATGCAGCCAACTACATTCGAATGGGCAAAGCCAATGTGATGTTAACAGGCGCATGCGAGGCACCTATCACCTACTCTGCCATTGGTGGTTTTGGTGCCATGAAAGCACTTTCTACACGCAATGAAGATCCGCAAACAGCATCACGTCCGTTCGATAAAGACCGCGATGGTTTTGTGATGGGCGAAGGCGCAGGTGCATTGGTTTTGGAATCGTTGAGTCATGCTTTGGCCAGAGGAGCTAATATTTTAGGTGAAGTTGCAGGAACCTCCATGACAGCCGATGCCTACCATTTAAGCTCTGGACTTCCCGACGGCGATGGAGCCAAACGTTGCATGCTGCTCGCGTTGGAAGAAGGCGGATTGACACCAGCCGATGTTGATTATATCAATGTTCACGCAACATCAACACCTGTCGGAGATCCTGGAGAAATGAATGCGGTTTGGTCGGCATTTGGGAAACGCGATGATTTGTTTATCAGTGCAACCAAATCGATGACAGGACATTTATTGGGAGCTGCAGGTGCTATTGAAGCCATTGTGAGTTTGGGTGCTATTCAACGCCAAAGCGTTCCACCAACAATCAATTTAGAAAATCGCGATCCTGCAATTCCAGAACATTTAAACATTGTTTCGGGTAAAGCAAAAGACCATAAAATAAACGTGGTTTTGAGTAATACGTTTGGTTTTGGAGGTCACAATGCGAGCGTGGTTTTGAAGGCGTATAGGAGCTAAAAGAAATACTATCTATTGATTCGTAATTCATTCCTTGATATACCATTGCGAAAAATTAGAAATTATTATTCCAATTGTTGAAATAGTAAGTTGATGTGAATAATAGTAATCTAAAATTTATAGCTACCTATTCAAGGCAAACGCATTTCAATTAGTCGAATATGTCTATAATTAGTTTCGATTTTAAGTTTACCATAAATGAAAACTTTTATTTATGTCTGAACCAGCAATCGTTTCGTTCAATTTCATAAAGTTTGAAACCGGTATTTACTGGTGCTCCGTGTATTAACTGGTTGTTAAATTGTTTACGAACCAAATAATTGAATGCCCCCATATCGCCAGTGTATGCTGTTTTATTTTCTCGATTTGCATGTTGGTGGATCGCACAAAGTTTTTGTAAAAAATCCAAAAACAAGGAAGCGGCACCTCCAATAATTCCACAGTTCAACAAGATCTCATTGCCAAAGGTACTTTCATATGTTGCATAATCTGATATGTTATTTCTTAAATTTTCAGCATGAGCAATCATCCAATCATTACGCAGCAATTTAGGTTCATCGCCACAAAAAAGGGAAGATGGATTTTCAATAAAAAGAGGATCAGTAAAGGGATTGTTAACGAGAACGACATCGGTGACATCGGTAATAAAAATCCCGTTGATATGATTGATGTGATGCATTAAAAAATCCCTGTAAACAAAATAACGAAATACATTGGGATTGAATTGGGATTCATAATCGATTTTAATGAACGAAATCGAATCATTTTGGAAGGATTTGCAAGTTTCTTCTGAGAAATTATTGTGAAAAATAATACCCTTAACATTCGCTGCTGTAATGGAATCAGCCCAATCTTTAACTAATTGATATGAATCGTTTACAAGAGTCAGATTGCGGTTTACATCATGCACTCCAGAAATGAGACAGGCCATTACTAAATTTGTATTTGGCTGAAATCGAATCGATTCAACAGCCATATTTAAGTAATGATCAAATTATTTTTTTTGATTGTTGCACAAATACTATTTGGTATATTTCTATGATAAATATAGGTTCGTAAGTCTAGTTTTTTAACTCGAAAGAGTTTAGTTGCTTGCTCGTAAAAATCAGCATCCGCAGCAAACCCCGACTTAAAATTAATGCTATTAAAAACTTTTTTCCTTCCGAATAATGTTCCAAACAAAATGACTTCATCTAGGTGTATGAGTTTTGAATGGTCATTTTTATCGGGCACATAATAGTCGCTATCGTTATCAACAATTGTTTCTGAGGTTGAGCAAATTAAGTCCAACTCGTTCATTTCCCTCAAGCAAGCGCTCAAATGATTCGGTTTGTATTCGTCATCGCTGTCAATAATTGTGATGTATTCTCCCAGGCTATATGAGACTCCGCGGTTAATTGACTCAGATTGCCCACGATTACTATGACGGATATAGCTTATTTTATCTTCGTATTTCTCAACATATTCCAATAATGATTCCCGATTATTTTCCTTGCTACCATCATCAATAATTATCAACTCAAAATCTTGAAAGTCTTGATTTAGAACCGAATCGATCGCTCTTATTGTGTATGGTAAATTAGTATTGAAAACAGTCATTAACACAGATACTTTCACTTGTTTCA
>JBBALS010000232.1:0-4047 GCA_040402915.1 Flavobacteriales bacterium | reverse complement strand
TCTTCTTTTCGAGCATTCCAAAAAGTAGTAGCTAATTTAGGATTGATTACTGCATCGCCATCGCAATCTAAAAACCAAAGCCAATCGTATTTGGCTCTTTCCGACAAGGTATTACGCACTTTCGAACGCCCCAAATTTACAGGAGATTCTTCCCAGACGACATGTTCAAGTTCTGATACTTCCGAATTGATTTTGCAAAACGATTCACCCGAACCATCGTCCAACAGGCGTAATTCAAAAGTAATTTGAGGTTGAAGGCGAAGGCATTGACGATGCAATTCACGAACTAAATCACGAACATCGTAACGATAAACCGGTATGAGAACCGATAGCATACTTAAAGTAAATTTGAATCTATTATTTGTCCACTATCGCACTTTAGTGTGCGTGCACGGTGCAATTCAAACAAGGTTAAATCGTGCGTTGCAACCAAAACACTTCTTCCACTAGCTGCAATATCGAGTAGGATTTGTAGAATTTCTGCAGTGGTTTCTGGATCGAGATTTCCGGTGGGTTCATCGGCCAAAATCAACTCCGGATCGTTCAATAATGCGCGTGCAATTCCCACACGTTGTTGTTCTCCACCAGAAAGCTGATGTGGTAATTTATGTTTCTTAGTTGGAAGACCTACTTTGTTTAAGACTTCATCAATGCGAGCATCAATATCAACTTTGTTTTTCCATTCGGTAGCCTGCAAAACAAATCGAAGATTGTCTTCAATAGTTCGATCTGATAACAATTGGAAATCTTGAAAAATCACACCGAGTTTCCTACGAAGAAAAGGGATTTCCTTTGTTTCTATATTTTTCAAGTTGTATCCAACAACATCACCCTCTCCTTCACGCAATGGAAGGTCGGCATACAATGTTTTTAATAGACTGCTTTTTCCACTGCCCGTTTTACCAATCAAGTAGACAAATTCGCCTTGCTCGATGTGTAAATTTACGTTACTCAATACCAAGTTTTCATGCTGGAAAATATTTGCATTTCTCAGCGAGATAGTCGTATCCATTGTCATCGTACTAATCCGTAATTCGTAATTCGTAATTGATAATCCGTAATTTGTAATTGATAATTCGTAATTGACAATTCGTAATTATTTAATCAATCTTCATCACCTTCCCAAAAGGCATTTCCTGAAACAGCTTCAGAAACTCTTCCATTCTATCTCCTAATCCCATCTTCTCTAATGATTTTTCAGGACGATCAACTCTAAAATATGCTTTCAACGTAAATTCATCGTCCCGAATTTGAATGTAATCCGGAATTTTCGCTTTGCCTTTAATCTTTAATATGTGCATTTTCCTTTTATCAGATTGGCGAATATAGCAATTTGATTGATTGGATTATGGCATTGTAATACGAACAGATAACAATAAAATGTTGAAATATTTAAAACAATTTAATTTCAATTTATCTTAAAACATCAGTATCTTTTTCGACTGTTAAGTGCATTTGTGTGCTTCATTGAAAAATAATTTATGAAACGAAATATTCGCAAAGTTGCTGTTCTTGGTTCGGGCGTTATGGGCTCGCGCATTGCTTGTCATTTTGCAAACATTGGCATAGATGTATTGCTGCTTGATATGGTTCCTGCGCAAGCCAATGATATCGAAATTTCCAAAGGCTTATCAACTGAACATCCAGCAGTTCGAAACCGCATTGTGAATGATGCATTGGCTTTCGCATTAAAATCGAAACCATCTCCTGTATATTCAACTGATACAGCCAAACGTATTCGTACCGGGAATTTCACCGATAACATGAAACTCATTGATACCTGCGATTGGATTATCGAAGTGGTTGTTGAACGTCTCGATATTAAAAAACAGATTTTCGATCAAGTTGAATTGTATCGTAAACCCGGAACCATCATCACATCCAATACTTCCGGAATTCCTATTCATAAAATGGCTGAAGGTCGATCCGACGATTTTCGTGCACATTTCTGCGGGACACATTTCTTCAATCCACCTCGTTATTTAAAGCTTTTAGAGATAATCCCAACGCCAGAAACCAAACCTGACATTGTCGATTTCTTGATGAATTATGGCGATTTGTTTTTAGGTAAGACAACTGTTCTTGCGAAAGACACACCTGCTTTCATTGCAAATCGTGTGGGTGTATTTGGAATCTTGGCCTTGTTTCATGTGGTGAAAGAAATGAATCTAACGGTGGAGGAAGTGGATAAACTCACCGGCCCTGTTTTAGGTCGACCGAAATCAGCCACGTTCCGAACCACCGATGTTGTTGGTCTCGATACTTTAGTGAATGTCGCGAATGGATTAAAGGCCAATTGCCTCCATGATGAACAAAAGCACTTTTTCGATTTGCCTGATTATGTGCTTAAGATGAACGAAAGCAAATGGCTGGGCGATAAGTCGGGACAAGGATTCTACAAGAAATCGAAAGGAGAAGGAGGGAAGTCCGAAATTTTAGCCTTGGATCTGAATACCTTGGAATATCGTCCACAGCAAAAAGTGAAATTTGCCACGTTGGAAGCAACTAAAACCATTGATAATCTAAGAGATCGATATAAAGTATTAATAAACGGAAAAGACAAAGCCGGCGATTTTTACCGCAAATCCTTCTTTATGCTTTTTGCTTATGTTTCGAACCGAATTCCTGAAATTTCGGATGAGCTCTTTCGCATCGATGAAGCCATGAAAGCCGGATTTGGATGGGAAGTAGGGCCTTTTGAAAGTTGGGATTTTATAGGTGTTTCGGACTGTGTTAAAAACATGGAAGTAATGCAGATGAAACCTGCAGCTTGGGTGTATGAATTCTTGGCATCTGGAAACAACTCATTTTATAAGTTGGAAGCTGGAAAGAAATTGTATTTCGATGTCCAAACAAAATCATACAAATCCATTCCAGGGTATGAATCCTTTATCATCTTGGATCATATTCGGAACGAAAAAACACTTTGGAAAAACAGCGGAACAACCTTGTTCGATTTGGGGGATGGAATCTTGAATTTAGAGTTTCATACAAAAATGAATGCCATTGGAAGCGAAGTGTTACAAGGAATTCTGAAAGCAATTGATGTTGCAGAAAAAGATTTTAGAGGATTAGTCATTGGTAATGATGCTCCCAATTTTTCTGCAGGTGCGAATTTGGCGATGTTGTTTATGATGGCCGTTGAACAAGAATGGGACGAACTCGATTTTTCCATCCGTGCGTTCCAAAATACTATGATGCGCATTCGGTATTCGTCCATTCCGGTAGTCACTGCGCCGCACGGATTAACACTCGGTGGAGGTTGTGAAATTAATCTCCATGCCGATAAAGTAGTTGCTGCAACCGAAACGTATATTGGCCTTGTTGAGTTTGGCGTTGGATTAATTCCGGGCGGTGGTGGAACCAAGGAATTTGCCTTAAGAGCATCCGATGCATTTCGCGATGGAGACATTCAATTAAACACCTTACGCGATAAATTTCTCACCATTGGACAAGCCAAAGTAAGCACATCAGCCCATGAAGCTTTTGATCTCGGAATACTAAGAAAAGGACTTGATGTTGTTGTGCCTAATGCACAGAGAATCTTGGCAGAAGCAAAACTAGCTACCATTCAATTGGCAGAGGCGGGATACACACAACCCGTTCGTCGAAAAGATATACGAGTTTTAGGAAGAACAGGATTGGGAATGGTTTACGCAGGAGCAAACACGATGTTTAGCGGTAATTACATCTCTGAACACGATAAAAAGATTTCCGAAAAGTTAGGATACGTTTTATGCGGCGGAGATCTTTCTCAACCAACCGATGTTAGTGAGCAATATCTCTTAGACCTCGAACGCGAAGTATTTCTCAGCTTATGCGGCGAAAAGAAAACACTCGAACGAGTTCAAAGCATTTTAACAACTGGAAAAATATTAAGAAACTAGAAAAAATGATGTGCTAATGAAAAAAGGATGTGCTGATGTGCTAATTGGATCTCGCTTTTCATCAGCACATCAAATTTATCAGCACATTAGCACATCAAACACATCAGCACATCAAACACATCAGCACATCAAACACATCAGCACATCAAACACATCAGCA
>JBBALS010000231.1:3759-4054 GCA_040402915.1 Flavobacteriales bacterium | reverse complement strand
AGAAAGGTGTTTGGACAATGGTTGGTGCACAAAAAACTTTAGAAATTCAAAATCGTGCTTTAAATAGTGCTCAAAAAATTCTCAATTATTTAAGCAAAAAAGAACGAATGAATTTGGCTGAAAAAGGTGATGTTCTTCAAGCCAAAGCCATGATTGAATCCAAGAAATTAGCGGTTAAACAAGCTGAAAACTTTTTAAAAATTAGTGCAAGAAATTTTAACAAAAAACGCAATATTGAAAATGAAAATGTTCAAGAAAAATTAATTTCTTTTGATATTCAAAAATTACAAAATAC
>JBBALS010000231.1:0-3749 GCA_040402915.1 Flavobacteriales bacterium | reverse complement strand
CTACGCAAAAAAAATCTGATCGACTTGACGTCAAGTCGCAAAAGGCGCAGGTTGAAGCCTCTGTCGCTCAATCTAAAATTGAAGAAGAAAGCAACAAACCTTCATTAAATTTATATACCAGTTATTCGGTTAACCAAGTTGAAGCCAATAGAGTTGACGCGGTTTCATCGACTCTCAATAAAAATGCGCCGACCGGAAAAATTGGCTTGGAATTTTCGATGCCAATTAATATTGGACTCTCAAGTGATATTCGTAAAGGTGCTCGCTTCAAGGCTTCCGCTGATAAAATTTCTTATCGCGAAAAACTTTTACAACAAGAAATTGATTGGCAAAATTTGCAAGAAAATCTAAAAGATTATCAAGAAAATTTACGTCTCGCAACGCAAATTGAAAATGCCCAAAAAGCTAAATTAGAAAATGAGAGAAACTTACTTACACGTGGTCGAACCTCAACTTATCAAATTTTAGTTTTCGAACAAGAATATTCAAATTCCGAATTAACTACACAACAAATTGCCCAAAAATTACATGAATTAATTGCCGAACAAAAACTTTACCAACAATTAGAAATTTAATTTTTTTAAAATGAATATCACCGAATTATCAATTAAACGTCCGGCCTTTATTTCGAGCTTGATGATCGTAATTATTACCGTTGGATATATCGCTTTCAACAAAATGAATGTCGAACTTTTTCCTAATATTGATATTCCGATTATTTTTGTTTCGACTCGCTATGACGGCGCAGCGCCGTCGGAAATTGAAAGTTTGGTTTCCAAACCGCTCGAAGAAGAAATTAGCACGGTTTCGGGGATTAAAAAATTAATGTCACGAAGCCTTAAGGATACTAGCCAAATCATTGTTCAACTTTATCAAAATACTGATATAAAATATGCCGAACAACAAATTCGTGATAAAATAAATCAAGCTCGCGCCAAACTTCCCGAAGATATTAAAGAGCCCGTTATTCGTCGCGTCGACCCTTCAGATCAGCCAGTTTTGACGATTATTTTAAAAGCCGATTTATCCGAATCGCAATTATTTGATTTAGCCGATAACTTTGTGCGTCCTAGATTAGAGCAAACCGCCGATGTTGGAATGGTCGAAATTTTGGGAGCTCGCAAAAGAGAAATCCAAATTCTTGTCGATCAAAATAAATTAAAATCACGTGATGTTTCTTTGTCGCAAATCAACCGCCAATTGGCTCTTTCGGGGCAAAATGTTTCGATTGGTAAAAGAGATATTGGTGACAAGCAACGAGTTTTTAGAAGCGCCAGCGAGTTCAACGAAATTCATCAAATCGAAAATACTTTAGTTAATTTTTATTCCAACGAAATCCCAACTAAAGTTTCCGACATTGGCGTTGTAATTGACGGGCTCGAAGATGAAAATTCTCGTGCTTATTTAGATGGCAAAAAATCATTATTTTTAACGGTTTATCGTCAATCCGACGCTAACATTATCAAAGCGGTTGACGGCGTTAAAGTCCAAATCGAAAAAATTAAAAAAGATTTTGCCAGCATGGAAGGCAAGCCCGAAATTACCTCGACCAAAGACGCCAGCGTTTATATTCGTAGCAACATTTCTGATATTCAAGAAGCGGTCGTCATTGCCGTAATTCTAACAGTTTTAACTGTGCTATTTTTCCTTGGAAGCCTTCGCGCCACCATTATTACCGCCATCTCTTTACCCATAACTTTAATCGGCGCTTTCATTATAATGTATTGCGCAGATTTTACCATTAATGTGATAACTATGCTGGCGTTAAGCTTGGCTGTAGGTTTATTGGTTGATGACGCCATCGTTGTCGTCGAAAATATTTATCGCAAAATCGAAAGTGGCATGAAGCCAATTGAGGCTTCAATCGCCTCCTCGCGTGAAATTTTAATGGCGGTTGTCGCCATAAGTGCCGTGGTTATTTCGGTCTTCACTCCAATTTCGTTTCTAAGAGGCACGGTCGGACAATATTTAAAACAATTCGGCTTAACCATTTCTTTCGCCATGATGATTAGTCTGATAGTCGCCATCTCGATTATTCCGGTTTTGTGTGCTTATCTTTCGGGGCAAAATAAAAAACCGCACAAACATAATGAGAAAAAAAAGATTTCCCGACTCGATGCTTTTCAAACTTATCTCGAAGATCGTTATGAAGGCGCGTTAAAATTCTCGATTAAACATCCGGCAATTATTATTATCACAACTCTGGTAATTATCGCCGGCAGTATCGTCGCTTTCACCAAAGTTCCAAAAACTTTTATGACCGAAAGTGATAATGGCGAAATCACCATAAGCCTTGAGCTTACTGCAGATTCAAGCCTTGATGCCACCAGTAATGTTGCCTTAAAAATCGATGAAATTGTTCGTAAAAATAAAGAGGTTTTCATCTCGGCTGCGTCGGCCGGAACGATGTCGCGTCAAGCCAATCGGGGAGAACTTTACATTAAATTATTTCCCAAAAAAGATCGTGATATCAGCACTTCACAATTCAAGGAAAAATTGCGAAGTCAATTAGTGGGTTTTGAATATGCCAATCCCGTCGTTAAAGATTTTGATCCTTCGGGCGGAGCATCGCGCGGGCAACCATTCAATTTATTTTTAATCTCTTCCAACAAAGATTCTCTTGATAAATATGCCACAATGCTTTATGCAAAACTCAAGCAAGATCCACGTTTAAAAGATGTCGACACTAGCAATAAAGCCACTCGTCCCGAATTTAAAGTTAAACTTAAAGACGATTCAGCTCGCAATTATGGCGTCAACAGCCAAGCGGTGGGCAACGAATTACGCGGTTATGTTGAAGGTTTTATTCCGACCAAACTTCGTCAAAATGGTTTAGAATATGATATTCGCTTACGCTTAAAGCCTGAGCAACGTGATATCAAGGATAATTTCAATATGATTTACGTTCCGAATATCAATAATAAACTGATTCGTCTCGCTGATATTGCCGAAACCGAAGAAGACATCGAGCCCGCCACTATCAACCGTCAAGACCGTGGACGCTATATTCAAATTACCGCCAGTCTTGCTCCAAAAGTTGGGCTCGGCGATTTAATCGATGATTTTCAAAAAAACTTTACGGATGGTGAATTGAAAATGCCAAGCGATGTGCGTTTTTCGTTTTCGGGTGATTCGGAAAATATGCAAGATATGATTTCTTCAATGAATCAAGCTTTGTTATTATCGATCGTTTTCATTTACTTAATTTTAACCAGTCTTTATGAATCTTTCGTCGTGCCTTTCACCATTCTTCTCGCCCTTCCCCTCGCCTTTTGCGGAGCTTTTTACGCTCTTTACATTATGGGCGAATCGGTCAATATTTTTACCATGCTTGGAATCTTTATGCTCGTAAGCGTTTCGGGGAAAAATTCAATTTTATTAATCGACTTCACCAATCGCTTAATCGAAGAAGGTAAATCTCGAACCGAGGCTTTGGTGATAGCTGGCAGAATGCGTTTGCGTCCAATTTTAATGACGTCAATCGCATTAATTGTTGGCACCTTGCCAGTAGCCATCGGCTTTAGCGAAACTGCTTCGATGCGAACTTCGATGGGAGTCGCTATCATCGGCGGATTGATTTCTTCGACATTATTAACGTTAGTCGTCGTGCCGGCAGTGTTTAGTTACATCGATCGCTTTAGAATTTGGATTAAAGCAAAACTTTGGAAGATGGTGGAGTAAGTTATTCGCGTTAAAAAAATAGCCTAAACGGCTATTTTTAGCGAATAACGGGATCATGAGCGAAGCGA
>JBBALS010000230.1:0-4059 GCA_040402915.1 Flavobacteriales bacterium | reverse complement strand
TATGAGTGTAACTGCTGGAAATTGCATTGGTACAAGCACTGCAAGAACACTGACTTTGTATAACAAACCGGCAACACCATCTTCGATTACTGGGGCAAGTGTAGGCCTTTGTGCGGGAGCATCGGGAACATACACTTGTACAGCAATGACCGGAGCAACATCCTATCTTTGGACTGTTCCTGCTGGTTGGACCATTAACAGTGGACAAGGAACAACAAGTGTGAACATTACCCCTGCAGCATACACAAGTGCAGCCATTACCGTTTCCGCTGTTTCTGCTTGTGGCGCAAGTACTGCTAAATCGCTTACAATTGTTTCTACTTCTGCTACTCCTGGAACAATTACGGGTACAACTACCAATGTTTGTTCTGCTGGACCATACACATACAGCATTGTAGCTGTAACAGGTGCAACAAGCTATGTGTGGACCGTTCCAACAGGTTGCACAATCTTAACAAACTCAGGAACAAGCATCACCATGGGAACTTCTTCCGGTTTCACAGCAGCAGGAAATGTAACGGTGAAATCTTCAAATGGATGTGGGTCTAGTGTTGCTAAAACACTTTCAATTAGCCCCATTCCAACACAACCAGCAGTCATTACAGGAACTTCAGCCGTTTGTGCATCGCAACAAGGAGTTGCATATAGCACAACCGCTGTTGCTGGATTGACTTACGTTTGGACCGTTCCAACAGGAGCAACCATTGCAAGTGGACAAGGAACCAATAGCATAGTGGTTAACTTTGGAACTTCGGTAGGATCTATAACGGTTAAAGCTTCTAATGGATGTGCTTTATCGACTGCTCGTTCGTTTACGGTTACGCAACTTGCTTGTAGAATGGCTGATGATGAAACAATTGAAACGATTCAAAATCCCAACTTCGATATATTCCCGAATCCAGGACATGGAACATACACGCTCCGATTGAATGGTATGGAAAGCATTGCTAAGGCAAGCATATACAGTATGACTGGTCAGTTAATTCAGCAAATTAATATCCCTGTTGGAACAATGGAAATGCCTGTCAATTTGAATGATGCTGCCGAAGGAATTTATCTTCTGCGCATAGAAAGCGATACTTTTATTAAAGAGTTGAAAGTGATTAAAAACTAATTCAGCCAATATTTAAAAATCCCGGGGGCTATTTGTCTTCGGGATTTTTCATTTTATGAATTCAATTATTATAAATTTATCAAACCCATAATATTATGAATCGAATCATTTCCACCCTTTGTATTTTAGGAATACTAAGTTTAAGCGCATGTAAAAGAGATGGCTGCATGAATAGTGATGCAATCAATTACGATGAAGAAGCCGATTATGATGACGGCAGCGGCAAATTTTGTTGGAACATACAATGTAACTGGAACTAAAGTGGATCTAACTTTTGAAGATACCACCATTCAGAACTACCAGTTTATTATCTCCTATGTAAATGAAACCAATGTTTCTATTTCGAATTTAGGCAACAGCAGCAACGTATTTACTGCAAGCATCAAGAACAATCAACTCACAATTTCTTCGCAGGTTAAGAATTTGGTTGAAATCTGGAGTGGAACTGGGGTTATTTCTGGATCCACAATCAATTTACAATACTTAGAAAGTTTCCACGATGACTTCTATAATGAAGTTGCAGTGAAACAATGAAATAAAGAAAGCCCTGAATTTAAAAACTCAGGGCTTTTTTTGAAATTTTAATTTAATTAGGAACTAATGCTTATTTAAAAAAGAATTACTTTAAAACTACAAGCTTCTTTTTCCAATTGCCGCTATCCGATTTCACCTCAACAGTATAGCTTCCAGATGATAGATTCGAAATATCATGTACGATGATATCATTTCCATTATATAACTTATTGGAAACTAGTTCACCTATCATGTTGAAAATACGAACTTGAATAAACTCTTTGCTTGATGGCAATTTGATTGTGAAACTAGATGTTGCAGGATTCGGATACATGATAATTTCTGAAACCATTTCTAGTTCATCTAAGCCAACTGTATTTATTGTAAAACAATCGGATGTATCGCTTATACCACATTGAGTTATTAAGGCCGCATAGCTGCCATTCACATTCGGAGTATAGCTTTGGTTAATCGCTCCAGGAATTAGTTGATTGGTATTACAATTTAGCCATTGGTATGTTGCAGAAATGTTTTGAGCAATTAATGAAATTCCAGATTGCACAACCGCTGAATTGATATTGAATGTATTTCCATCAACAAAGTTGGATGCTGTCCCATTAAGTGCAAATCCAGATAAGTTTGCGTCGCCTGTAGGAAGCATATTTTGAATAGACAACACGGTTGTATTATCGGAAACAGGAATGCCTTGATTGAAATTAAAATATGCCAACAATCCATTGCTCGTTTCGGAAATGCGTGTGTTTTTGATACACTGGATCTCCTCCGTTTCGAGTTTGCGATTCCATAACCCAACCTCATCCAATTGCCCAAGTAATTCGAAGCGATCGGGGTTACCAAATGTCCCACCATTCCATAAAGTATATCCGATTTGTAAGTCGCTGGTTGAGTTACCAAGTTGACCAGATGCTACGATAGAATCAACCTGAACTCCATCCATAAATAATCGCATGAAACTGCCATCATAGGTTAATGCATAATGTTGCCAGGCATCTATTTGAACACCGCCAATATGATCAATTGTAAAAAACTGATTGTTGCTATTTCGGAAACGCACTTCAATTTTAGTATTACTTAATTGAGCTATGAAAAAATCGGCGGAAATATCATCACGAATCCCAACAATTCCTCGCGGAGAGTTTGTTGGATTGTCAGCTAATTTTACCCAACACGAAAAAGATAATTGGGTTGCATTGGCTGCCAGTTGAGCACCTCCAGGGAGAATAACTGCGTCATCAATTCCGTCAAAGTCTAGTGCTGATTGATTTTGAGCAGAGACATTTAATGAAAATAACAAGGTGAATACGAATAGAAATAGTTTGTAGTGGTTTTTCATAAATTGATTATTTTGAAGCAATAATAAGATAAATAATTACTCATTATTCAAACTCATTCAATAAAATTTCACGTTTAAAATTTACCGCATTGGGGTTTGATTGGCTATTAGTACTATTCATGAAGTATAGTAAATATAAATCCTTAATTGAAATCGAATTACTGCAAAACTACAAGCGTCTTTTTCCAATTTCCGCTATCCGATTTCACCTCAACAGTATAGCTTCCAGATGATAGATTCGAAATATCATGTACGATGATATCATTTCCATGAACTAACTTATTAGAAACCATTTCACCGAGTAAATTGAAAATTCGAACCTGAATAGCTTCATCGTTTGTAGGCAATTTGATTGTGAAACTAGACGTTGCAGGATTAGGGAACATGATCATTTCTGAATCCATTTCTAGTTCATCTAAACCAACATTGTTAAATGTAAAACAATCGGATGTATCACTAATTCCACATTGAGTAATGATGGCCGCATAGCTGCCATTCACATTCGGCGTATAACTTTGATTAACTGCTACTGGAATAAGTTGATTGGTGGTACAATTTACCCATTGATATGTTGCTGAGATGTTTTGAGCAATTAGTGCATTTCCAGATTGAACTACTGCAGAATTAATTCCATGATTATTGCCTTGAATGATATTGGAGGTCGAATCTACAAATGCAAATCCTTCCGGAATTCCATCACCCGTGTTGACATCGTTCTGAAAAGATAAAATGCTTGTGTTGTCTGCATAAGGAGCTCCGTCTTCAAAATCGAAATACGCTAACAATCCCGGACTTGCAGGAGAAATTTTGGTAGAATAAATGCATGAAATTTCGTCCGAATTAAGTTTTCTATTCCATAATCCAACTTCGTCTAACTGACCCAATAAACTAAATCGAGATGTTTGATACAGTAAAAATCCCATGAAAAAATCCCCATTGGAACTTCCTAAACTCCCACTTGCAGAAACGGAATCCACCTGATTTGCATTGATATAATATCGCAACATGGAACCATCGTAAGTGAGAAGCAAATGTTGCCAAACACCAATTTCAAATCCGCCTTCGTGAGCAATTGTAT
>JBBALS010000229.1:0-4085 GCA_040402915.1 Flavobacteriales bacterium | reverse complement strand
CACACGATTACGATCGAATTGTTTCGTGATACTATCTTGGAATAAAGGAATTTGAGTTACTTGTGGGTTGATGTTATCTCCTTGAATCATATCAAATAATTCATCGTCAGATACTGCAACTCCGGCGTCAGACATTTGTCCATCAAAAAGGAATTCATCTAAATATTCGTTCCAGATTTGATTGATTAGTTGCTGACGAGTATTGTCATCAACACCCGAAACGCCTTGGTTTCTTTTGTAGTTTTCTTCGGCAACAGAAAGACGGCGTTGAAATTCTTCACCCTTTACTGTTTCACCATTAATTTCACCTATATCGGTGTCTCTGCTGTTGAAAATTGAATTCCCTGAGGAAAATAAATCTTGCATTACAAAAGAGAAGAGTGCAAGCCCGATTACTACTACTACGATAGTGCCGGCTTTGGAGCGGATGCTTTCAAGAACTGCCATTGTGAATGTGCGAAAACTTTAGTTTTTTTTAGGGTTGCGAAGATACAATTAAATCAAAAAAATCCTAATACAGAATTTTCTATCAAAAGGTTTTTATTTTTTTTGTTCATCAGGATTGTTCATTGATTTTTCCAATCGCTTTCTTTGATAGCGTCTGAGCGAAAACAATAATGCGGCGCAGAATGCAACAAACAATGGGTATTTACCTGCGTCAACATTGCCTTTACTGAAATTCCATACCGAAGATAATACAGATAAAATTGCGATGCTAAGCCACACAATCTCCATTATTTTAAAAATACGTCTTTGATCCATGATTGCTTTTTTATTCGTTTAAGCTAATAATTCCTTTTACTTTCAAAATTCGGTATTTCGAAAAATCCTGATTCGATTCAAATCCATCTCCATAAATAACCCGTTCGGGTGATGTAATACGACTAAAAACATTCGAATAAATACGATCCGCTTTCTGATCCCAGATTAAATGTTCGGTTTCGAGTTTATCACCTTTTACACTTTCCAAAACCACATTTCCCTTTGCTTCCATGACTTCAGTTTTGGTATAACTTATTCCATAGTTGGCAATCATTTTCGATTCCAGAACCGATTTCGTATCATAAAACTCGATTTTCAACCCTTTTGAAAACTCCACAAATCCATCCTTACCCAAATATGTATCGCGTTGGGGGGCGTTCACTTTTGCACGCATGCGAGACGAATCGGAATAAATCATTTCCACATTTCGTGTCGATGAAACGGGCACACGCACATCCGAACCCAATCGCTTTACCTCTTCCATATCGTTGCCACAGGATGCTAAAAGCAGCAAACTAGCATACACATATATAAGTTGTTTAATCATACTGGAATTTTCTAAACCAACGATCGTTCAACGAGAAAGACAATGTGCCTTTCACAAAATGCTCGTTTAAATTATTTACACCCGAAACACCTCTTTGTCCAATGGTTATCGCAAAATTCAATAGACTTGTTGCAGATCGTGTATTGTATGTTCTCAAAACCACTGGCAAACCAAATCCTAAACTAAACCCATATTCAGGAACGGCTTTTCCATTCAATCGTAAATAACCATCAGAATAATATCCGCCAGCGCGGTAACGAATTTTTTTCCAATATGGCACGCGTCCAGCAATATTTCTGGAGGATGCCATTGGATTAATTTGTATTCCTAATCCTAAACGATACGAAGAGCGAACCGAATCCTGTTTATCAAAAATCTTAAAGCCATTCCAATCAGTATAAACATAATCGGCAGTTACTAGCCACTTATTACTGCTTCTTTTGAGAGTTATTCCACCACCAAATTGCATCGGCATGACAATACTCCCCGAATTTTCAGTTGAACTAACCGTATCGGTATAGTTGGTTCCCGGCAGGTTTCCGAAAAACGATTGTGCTAAGTAGGCAGAGGTTGCATTAATATTTACTAAAGGACGAAACGTTCCACCAATAATAAGGTGCATGGAATCGGTATTGAGATTTCGTTTCGATTGAAGCTTACTTAACAAAGAATCATTTTTCATTTTGCTGTGATGCTTCATTTTCGGGAATCGAATCTGATATTGAATTCCAGCTTGCATATCAAAATCGCCAATGCTATTGGAATTGGTAATCAATGAATTTCGTTGGTTGATGGTATCTGAATTAAAAACCACTTTCGAGCTATAATTCGTCTTCCCGAAAAGGTAACGAAACTGAACTCCTATGTTTAAGTTCTTGCCAAAATGGAATCCATTTCCAATAGTAAATGCAGTAAAACCGCCATTGCCCGTGTATTTTAAATTAATAATACCGGCTTCTGCATCGGTAATACTATCGCGCAATGTAAAACCAGCATTCGAAATAGGAGTTAAACTCAGTGACACATTCCATCGATTTCGTTTAATGGGAAATGCCAAGCCAAAATATCCAATGCCAGCAGAACGACCTTGTTGTGTTGTAGACAAACCAGAATATTTAATACTGGAAGCCGAAATCCCACCTTCCAAAATAGTTGCGCCTCCTTCTAAAGAACCCAAAGCTGCGGGCTGCGATAAATTTAATGCATTGGAATCGGAAAGTGCTTGTGTTACGCTACCCAATCCTTGAATAAAAGCAGATGTACTTTCAATATTGTCGCCTAAGGCAAACCGTCCATAAGGCGATTGACTTAATGTTTGTCCTTGAATACTGGATGAAACGAAAAGAATGATTAAAAAGAAGAATAATTTAGCGCAATTGATGTAGGAAAATTTCATTGAGTCCTTTAAGAGTGAGCCAAGGTTCAACATGAACACTGGTTTTAATTGTTCGTTCGATTAATGCATAATCGCCTCCGGTAAGTAATACCTGCAGGTCTTTATGTGTCATTTGATATTGTTCCAATATTCCTTTTACTTCGGCAAGTGTACCATTAATTACACCCGAATGAATTGACTCATTGGTATTTTTACCAATCAGGTATACGGGTTCGGTTTGCGTTAACAAAGGTAATTGGTGAGTGAATTCATGCAGTGCTTTAAAACGCATTTCTATTCCAGGCGAAATTGAGCCGCCAAAATACTCATTGTTTCGCGTAATAAAATCGAATTTTATACATGTACCTGAATCGATGATTACACAAGGTTTGTTTGGAAAAATGGCTGCCGCTGCCACAGCATTTGCGAGCCGGTCGGCACCCAATGTTTCGGGAGTTTGGTATTGATTTCTAATAGGTATTGATGTTCCTGAATCCAAAAAAATCGCGTTTAATTGAGCGCGTTTCAGAAATAAATCCACCTCTTTTCGACCACCAGCAACCGAACTTATAAACACATGTGTTGGATTATAGACCATCAAACGCAAAAGTGCCTCTTCAATTTCGTCTGAATTGCCCCAGGATGTAGAGATTGATTTTAACATTGTACGCTCTTGAAAACAAGCTGCTTTGAGCGCGGTATTGCCTAAGTCGAGTACAAGTTGAATCATGTTAATTGAAATCTTTTGCAAAGATAGAATTAGAAAAATGCAGAAAGAGTAAAATATTTTTTTGATAGGAAATTAAAAAAACTATTTTTGCACCCGCTTAATACATAAGTAAGGTTAGGTGCCTTAGCTCAGATGGTAGAGCAATGGACTGAAAATCCATGTGTCCCTGGTTCGATCCCTGGAGGCACCACCAGCCAAGCCCCGTTCAAAAGAATGGGGCTTTTTTTATGACATAAACCCATTGGATGATTGCATTAAGAATTTTTTCAAAGTTTATTTCAATCAAAAAAACCACACAATAAAGGGACGGGCGAATGTATTATTTGATGATTCAAGCTTTGATTAATCTGTAAATTGAATCAAAACAAAATAAATCAAGCACCATTTATTTGACTTATTTTAAGATGAGGTATGAAAAATCAGTCTGAAAAGCACCATTTATTTTAAGCAAGCCCTATTCGTTTGATAAAGAAAATATGAACAAGTCTGTTGTTTTTTGAAAAATGAATCCAGCTATTATTTCTAAGGAAACATCAAATAATTTAAAATTGAATCGATATTAATTTGCAAATATTTAATGGCAAAACCGAGAATTTAGCGAAAAGGGAGATGGATAAAAATAAAAAAACCCCGACTAGCGGGGTTTGGGGTGACCAAGGGGTCTCGAACCC
>JBBALS010000228.1:0-4088 GCA_040402915.1 Flavobacteriales bacterium | reverse complement strand
TACCTCAGCAAGTGACACCAACTAAATAACCATTTCCGGAATATCGCCTTCAACGATTAGTTTTCCTGCGGTCGCTTTAATGATATCTTCAACCGAAACGCCAGGAGCGCGCTCAAGTAGTCGAAAACCGCCTTCTGGAAGCACATCTAACACAGCCAATTCGGTTACAATTTTCTTTACACAACGGATTCCTGTTAACGGAAGATCGCAAGCTGGCAAAAGTTTAGATTCTCCCGCTTTGTTCACATGCTGCATGGCTACAATGATATTCTTTGCAGAAGCAACAAGATCCATTGCTCCACCCATTCCTTTCACCATTTTACCCGGAATCTTCCAATTGGCAATGTCGCCATTTTCGGAAACCTCCATGGCTCCAAGAATGGTGAGGTCTACTTTTCCTGCGCGAATCATTCCAAAAGACAAAGCCGAATCAAAGAATGCAGAACCAGGAACGGTTGTGATGGTTTGTTTTCCGGCGTTTATTAAATCTGCATCTTCTTCCCCATCAATTGGGAAGGGGCCAATACCGAGCAAGCCGTTTTCACTTTGCAACACCACATTCATTCCTTCGGGAATAAAATTAGCTACCAGCGTAGGAATACCGATACCGAGGTTTACATAATAACCATCTTTTATTTCTTGTGCGATACGCTTCGCAATTCCGTTTTTATCTAGCATTTTAAGGAAGTAGAACGTTATCAAAAATTAGTTTTTCGAATGAACCGTTCGTTGTTCAATTCGCTTTTCGTAGTCAACACCTTGAAAAATACGGTGAACATAAATTCCAGGAAGGTGAATATGATCGGGATCAAGCTCGCCCGCCGGAACCAATTCTTCCACTTCGGCAATGGTGATTTTCCCAGCCATCGCTACCAAGGGGTTAAAATTCCGGGAGGTTTTGCGGAAAATTAAATTCCCATGTGCATCTCCTTTCCAAGCTTTTACTATGGAAAAGTCTATATCGAATGCGTATTCCATGAGGTATTCTTTGTTACCAAAAACCCGCGATTCTTTTCCAATAGCCACTTCCGTTCCTACGCCAGCGGGAGTATATATTGCAGGCATTCCATATCCTGCAGCCATCAATCGAGTGGCTAAAGTGCCCTGCGGAACCAAATCTACGTCGAGTTCACCACTAAGCATTTGGCGTTCAAACTCCTCATTTTCGCCCACATAGGAAGAAATCATCTTCTTCACTTGTCTAGTTTGAAGCATCAAACCAATTCCAAAATCATCTACACCTGCATTATTCGAAATACAAGTAAGTCCTTTTACCCCTTTGCGAATGAGCGCAGCAATGGAGTTTTCGGGGATTCCACATAATCCAAATCCACCAAGACCAATAGTCATATTATCTAAAAGACCTTCAATGGCCGCATCGGCATTTAAAACTTTTTTATTCATTTCTTAAAGATTATCAAAGTCTTCATCATGATTTTGTTGAGTCGCGTTTTGCTTGTATTCTGAACAATTAATCTCAATATCTAATTCTGCAGGCCGAACAAAATCGCCACGCGAAACATGTAATTTAGGATCTTTGTAAACATGCTGCATATACAACCCCCAAATTGGAAGTGCCATGTTAGCGCCTTGTCCAAGAGCCGTTGATCGAAAATGCGCAGCACGATCTTCGCAACCAACCCAGACACCCGTTACTAATTCGGGAGTAAGTCCCATAAACCAACCATCGGAGTTGTTTTGTGTTGTTCCTGTTTTACCAGCAATGGGATTTGTTAAGCCATATCGTCCCCGCAATCTGGAAGCTGTTCCACCTTCAACAACACCTTTCATTAGCTCAATGACTAAAAACGCAGTCTGCTCGCTCAAGACTTCATCTGTTTTTGGAACGAAGCTTTCAAGGACTGTCCCATTTTTATCTTCAATGCGAGTAATCCAAGTGGGTTCAATATAAACACCCTCATTTACAAAAGTACTCATGGCACCCACCATCTCATAAACAGAAATATCGGCGGTTCCTAAGCAAATAGATGGTAGTTCGGGAATTGAGCTAGTTATACCCATACGCCGGACTAGTTTTATTACAGGGCCGACTCCAAACTGTTTAATGAGGTATGCAGAAACGCGGTTAATTGAGTGAGCAAGTGCCGACTTTAATGGAACCATCGACCCTCCATATTCCCCGCTAGAATTATCGGGACACCAAGGTCCTGATGGCCCATCTATACATATCGGTATATTGGGAACTTGAGTACAAGGCGACCAGCCTTCTTGCATAGCAATGGCATAAACAAAAGGTTTAAATGTAGAACCCACTTGTCGCTTTCCAGTAAATACGTGGTCGTATTGAAAATATCGTTGATTTATGCCACCGACCCAAGCGCGCACATATCCGGTTTGAGGCTCAACCGACATTAAACCGGTTTGCAGAAAATGTTTATTATATCGAATCGAATCCCAAGGTGACATAGTAACGGTAGAGTCGCCATTCCATGTAAAAACATTCATTTTGATTTTCGTTTTAAAGGCCTTTTCTATTTCTTGTTCTGATGCCCCATCTGCCTTCATTCTCCTATATCTATCGCTCCTCGTCATACCTTGCCGAATAATTATTTTGGCCTTTTCTTCAGAAATCCCATAAAATGGCGCGGTTTTCATTCCTTTCCAATGAGCGAAAAATTCACTTTGAAGAGATTTAAGATGATTTTTTACAGCTTCTTCTGCATGATATTGCATACGAGAATTTATCGTGGTATAAATCTTTAAGCCGTCTTTGTAAAGATTGTAATTAGTACCGTCGGGCTTTTTATTTTTTTTGCACCACTGAGTCATTTGTTCTCTCAAAAATTCTCGGAAATACGTCGCTGTTCCCGTATTGTGGCTTTCGGTCTGGAATTTAGAAAGATCAATTGGAATAACTTTTAAAGAGTCGAACGCTTCTTCGGAGAGTTTCCCGTAGCGCATCATTTGATACAAAACAACATTTCTTCTGTTAAGAGAGCGATCGTAGTTTCGAGTTGGATTGTAATAGCTTGGACCTTTCAAAACGCCAACTAATAAAGCGGCCTGCTCAATCTTAAGAGAGTCGGTATCGCAATCGAAAAAAGTATGAGCCGCACTTTTTATTCCAAAGGCCTGATTCCCAAAATCCACCGTATTCAAATACATTGCAATAATTTCCTCCTTGGTGAAGTTTCGTTCAAGTTTTGTTGCTATGATCCACTCTTTTATTTTACGGAAACCAACTTGAAAAACGTTTAAATCCTCTCTTGGGAACATATTTTTTGCAAGCTGTTGAGTAATAGTAGAACCGCCTCCAGAACCAGAATCTCCGCCAAGTATGGTTCTAAATAGAACACGAAATAGTGCTCTGAAATCAATCCCGGAATGCTCGTAAAATCGAGAGTCTTCGGTCGATACAAGTGCATTTACTAATGTTGGAGATAGTTGGGAGTAGCGAACACTACTTCTGTTTTCTACATAAAACTTCCCCAAGATTTCTTGGTCGGATGATATGATTTCGGAAGCAAGATTGGATCTTGGATTAGCTAAATCCTCGATTGTTGGCAATGAGCCAAAAAGACCTATGGAAGTGAGGAATATGATTAAAAAAAGCAAGGCAATTGGCCCAACAACAATCATCCAAATAAACCGAATCAAGCGGGAAGGCCCACCATTTTTTGATTGGGGTTTTGAAGGAGAACGTTTTTTATCTGCCATAGGTAAATTAAAGATACAAATAGAATTCAATAATGGATTTCTATTTTATAAAAAGTCGCATCAAGCTGATTGTTTCTACTAAAGTAAATGCAAGATAATAGAATGCGTAAACTAAAATAAAATGAACAGCAATGCTTGGCATTAAAAAACCAACTACAGTCATAGTCATTAAGTGTACAAACATTTTAATTGCCTGAACCCCCATAAATGCAGTAACGAAACGCTGAGGACGTCCGTCGGTCGATTTTAAAAGATAAAAATGGAGCAATACACTCAATACGACAAAAAATGTAATGGGCAAATAAAGAGCACTGGGAGTGAGATGGACAATTGAAAAATACGAAGCAAGTCCAGCAAGGGCGGCACAAAAAATACCGAGAGAAAGTGCCAGCCAAATAAACTTATAAATG
>JBBALS010000227.1:0-4088 GCA_040402915.1 Flavobacteriales bacterium | reverse complement strand
CAATTACGGATAAACAATTACGGATTACGAATTATTAATTACGAATAAGCAATTACGGATTATCAATTAGTAATATCTCTTTAGCATTCGTAATTCGTAATTATAAATTTGTAATTAATTTATTCGTCTTTCCAATTTAATCTATCTGCGGGAGAAAATTGCCAAGGCGCGCCATTGTTTTCCACGTTTGTAAACATGGCACTTAAGGATGCCGGTGGCGCACTTTCTTCCATAACCAACTGCCGTCTCAAATCAACGATAATGCTTAATGGGTCTATATTCACTGGACATGCCTCAACACATGCATTGCAGGTTGTACAAGCCCAAAGTTCTTCTGGACTGATGTAGTCGTGCAATAGACTTTTCCCATCATCTTTAAATTCGCCTTTATTGGCATCGATGTTCTTCCCAACCTCTTCCATCCGGTCGCGGGTTTTCATCATGATTGCCCGTGGACTCAGAAGTTTGCCGGTTTGATTTGCCGGGCACTCCGAAGTACAGCGTCCACATTCGGTGCAGGTGTATGCATCGAGCAAATTTTTCCAAGTTAAATCTTGAATGTCTTTAGCCCCAAATTTAACGGGACCTTCTATCTCAATGGGCACCGCCGAAGGGTCCATCATTAGATTCACCTCATTGGTAACCGCAGACATATTGCTGAAGCGACCTTTCTTATCGAGGTTCGAATACCAAACATTGGGAAATGCAAGAATTATATGAAAATGTTTGGAGTAGGGGAGGTAGTTTAGAAATGCAAAAATTCCCAAAATGTGAAACCACCAAGTGAAACGTTCATAAGCAATAAGAGAACCATCGGACCAAGAATTAAAAAGCCCTGTAATGACTGAACTTACCGGAAACGAACCCGCTTGAATATAATGTTCAACACCCCGATTTTGTAGTACTTGATCGGCAGCATTCATTGTCAAGAAAGCACTCATCAAAAGTACCTCAATCAATAAAATCAAGTTGGCATCGGATCGTGGCCAACCATTTAATTCATTTTGTCTGAATCGCTTGATGTAAATGATGTTTCTGCGGATGTAGAACAAAACAACGGCTACTAAAACTCCCAAAGCAAGGAACTCGAAAGACGCAATTAGGAAATCGTAAAAGCTTCCAAGAAAAGGGGCAAATAATCGGTGGGTTCCTAAAATCCCATCGAGAATAATTTCCAAAACCTCCAAATTGATGATTACAAATCCAACATAAACAAGAATGTGAAGAAATCCAGCAACTGGTTTTACAACCATTTTACTTTGACCAAGAGCAACGCGTGTCATCAATTTCCAACGTTCAGCTTTGCGATCGGTTCTATTGAGCTTTCGGCCCAAATGTATGTTGCGAATTATTTTTTTTGCATTGATTGTAAAGAGAGCCGTTGCGGCAATAAATACAATGATAAAAAGTATGTTTTGCAATCCCATTTCTAGCAACAAATTGATTGAACAAATATAACTGCTGAGGTAAACCTATTGTTTTATTTTTTTGATGATTTCTCTTTTTTTCCAAAAACCGAAAAATGAATGTATCGGGATGGATTCGTTTTCATGTCCTCGAGAAGCAAACTCAAATTTTTAGAACTATTGTCGAGATGCACATACAAGGAATCATCGTTTGCCATTTTTCCAAGTGAGCCCTGTCCATTTTCAACATTCTTTAACACCTTTTGTAAGCTCGAAACGGATTGCTGCAAATCAGTCATGGTTTGCTTCACATTGCTTTTAGCAACATCGTCTGCAATTTTATCCAAATTGGTAAATACATTGTTCAGTTTGGCGTTGTTGTTTTTTAAATTCTCGGTGATCGAATTCACATTACTAAAGATATCGCCAATTCTCTTACGTTCGTTGGTCACAAGCAAGTCGAACTCTGTAACGGTATGCTCAAATTTTAATATAGATGAATTCACGCTTTCGAAACTACTCGTTAGGCCGTCTTGCGTTTTTCTGCTAAATACCCTGTTCAATCCTGTTAAAACCGTGTCGACTGATCCTGCGAGATTCTCAATCTGTGCCTTAAGGGGTTTTATCGCTTCTTTAATTTCGTCGGTAATGCCACCTTCCCGAACAGCTTTTAGGGTGTCGCCTCTTTCGGCCATAACGCTCGATTTACCAAGGGTTAGCTCCAATGTTCGAGTACCTAATAAATCTTGAACTATGTGTGCTTCTGAATCTTTCGGGATGTTGAGGTCGTCGTTATCAATTAAAAACTTCACAAGAACTTTGTACGATCCTTCTTCCAAAAATCCAACTTTGTCAATTATGCCCACTTGAAATCCATTTACTTGAACGCGAGCAGACGGCATGAGTTGATCTACATTGTCGAAAACGGCATAATACGATCTCGATGGCGAGAAAATATTTTTCCCTTTGAGGAAATTAAATCCAAAATACAAAAGGAGAATTCCCAATGTTACAACCATTCCAACACGAACTTCACGAGTTAACTTCATATTTTTATTTTCGTAGATTGGGTCAGTTAGGTTGAGTTAATTGAGTTTCTTGCAAAGAAATTCGGTTATTGTTTTTAAAGGCAACCACAAATGCATCATCAAATCCGGCTTTTTTTAAATCGGAGAGCAATTTAAGGGCATCTTCTTGTTTATCGCATCTTCCGATGGTATATTTCCAAGATTTATTGAATTTATATTCCCAAACATCTGATTTTCCTTTGAATCGAGACGATTTTAACGAAATCTTCTCGGGAGATGTATACACTTGAATTCGATAAACAATCCCCGAATTGTCGGGCTCTATTGCGGGATTACTATTGCTTGTATTTTCAAATTGTGCCGTCGCATTTTGTTCCGCGGGGTTATCTGTCGTTTGATTTCCCTGGTCTTCGTCCTCTGGTAATTTTAAATCGTGTAGCTCACTGCTTCCATCAATCCAACTTTTGTAGGTGTTGAGGGCTCTTAAAATGGAATTGGCTATTTTTTGTTGTCCAGCATTTGACTTTAAATACTTCTCTTCTTCACCATTTGTTAGAAAACCTGTTTCAATTAAAACACTTGGCATTGTGGTTCTAAATAATACCAGGAAACCTGCTTGTTTCACACCTCTATTGTGACGCGAAGCATGGTGCTTAAACTCATGTTGAAGGCGATCCGCGAAATACAAACTCTGGTCAAGAAAAGCATTTTGATAGAGTGAAAATATAATATTCGCTTCCGCACTATTCGGATCGAAGCCATCGTACTTGCGTTGGTAATTATCTTCTTGAAGAATAACCGCATTTTCACGTTTTGCAACATTTAAATTATCAACGCTTTTATGCAATCCCATAACAAACGTTTCTGCGCCAAATGCTGCTTTTGGACCGCTGTTACAATGGATACAAATAAATAAATCGGCTTTGTTCTCGTTTGCAATTTGCGCTCTACGATACAACTCCACAAACACATCTGTTTTTCTTGTGTAAATAACTTTTACATCGGGGAAATTGGCTTCGATGAGTTTTCCAAGTTTTAAGGAAACAGCCAAAGCAACATTCTTCTCATAAGCCCCTGATCCATGGCATCCGCTATCATGTCCGCCATGACCTGGATCAATAACAATTGTGCGAACTCCCGATTCCCTATGATTTTTTTTATCCGCAAATAAATCTGGGACAAAAGCCAGCGAAATTCCCACTGTTAGTGTGATGAGAATTATACCTAGACGAAGCTTACTTAAGTTTTTCATGATGTCCGGTATACTATTAAATCGGGATTTTAGGGAAATAAATTAGTTTTGCATTCGTTTCGAAACGGATTTTACAAAATTAATATACAGTAACCTTGCGTTTACGTGTGGAGCTTCGTCAATTAACAACAGTTTTATTCACATTTGTTGCATGGGTCTTTTCTTATGCGCAATCGAATGTGGTCGATTCTCCTAAGAACGATTCATTGCAGTTGAATATTGTTTCAATAGACACATCCAAAAACAAACAAGATTTGCCTCCGGGCTCTCTTAAACCATCGCCAGATGCATTGGATTCAAAGGTTGATTATCATGCGCGCGATTCGATGCGGTTCGACTTGAAAGCCCAAAAAATATTTCTATACGGAGCTGCAGATGTTAAATACGATAAGATTCATCTAA
>JBBALS010000226.1:0-4104 GCA_040402915.1 Flavobacteriales bacterium | reverse complement strand
TGGCTTTTATGTATCAGATGTTTAAACCATCTAAGGATGTAGAGGAAGATTAATTTTTATCATATCGATTCAGATTTAACAAATAAAAAAAGGGCCTAAGCCCTTTTTTTATTATTCAGTAAAATCAATTTAATCAACCACTTTCGCAACAAGATAATCGCGGTTCATGCGGGCGATGTTGGAAAGACTAATTTCCTTCGGACATTCAATTTCGCAAGCTCCGGTGTTAGAGCAATTTCCAAATCCTTCGGCATCCATCAAGTCTACCATTTTCTGAACACGAATATGACGTTCCGGCTGACCTTGAGGCAACAAAGCCAACTGACTAATTTTGGCAGAAACGAAAAGCATTGCCGATGCATTTTTGCATGTAGCTACACAAGCACCACAGCCAATACAAGCAGCAGCATCAAAAGCTTTATCAGCATCGGGTTTTGGAATGGGAAGACTATTAGCATCAACCGCATTTCCTGTGTTAACAGATACGAATCCACCTGCTTGTATGATGCGATCGAAAGCAGAGCGATTGACCATCAAATCTTTCACAATCGGGAATGCTTTTGCACGGAATGGTTCAACCGTAATGGTATCGCCATCGTTGAATTTGCGCATGTGCAATTGACATGTTGTAGTTCCTTCGGCAGGACCATGAGCGCGTCCATTGATGTGCATCGAACACATCCCACAAATTCCTTCGCGGCAATCGTGATCGAAAGCAACCGGCTCGTCGCCTTTACGAACGAGGTCTTCATTCAAAACATCAAACATCTCTAAGAAAGACATGTCTTCCGACACATGATCCATCGGATATGTTTTAAATTCTCCTTTGGCCTGATTGTTTTTTTGGCGCCAGACTTTCAGCGTAAGTTTCATATAGATAAGTGTTTTAGGTCTGTAGGAATTATTTATAAGAACGTTGAACGAGTTTCACATTATCGAAAACCAAGTCTTCTTTGTGCAGTTCTTCGGGTTGATTTTCACCTTTATATTCCCATGCAGAAACGTATGCATAGTTTTCATCATCACGAAGTGCTTCTCCATCTTCAGTTTGAAATTCCAAACGAAAATGACCTCCACAACTTTCATTGCGACTGAAAGCATCATCAATCATAAGTTCTCCTAATTCAAGGAAATCGGCTACGCGCATTGCTTTTTCCAATTCCTGATTCATCTCATTGGCAGTTCCAGGAATACGCACATTGCTCCAGAAATCGGCACGAATATCTTGTACCATTTTCTTCGCTTTTTGCAGTCCTTCTTCGCTTCGAGCCATTCCACAATATTCCCACATCACCAATCCTAATTTCTTGTGGAAATAATCTGCTGGTTCTTTTCCTTGAATACTCATGAGTTTCTGAATCTTAGCAGCTACTTCATTTTCTGCTTTTTCGAACTCCGGATGATCCGTTGGAATTGCTTTGGTACGAATGTCTTTGCTTAAATAATCTCCAATGGTGATAGGCAATACAAAATATCCATCGGCCAAACCTTGCATCAAAGCGGAAGCACCTAGACGATTTGCTCCATGGTCCGAGAAATTACTTTCACCGGTTGCATACAAACCTTCTACAGTAGTCATGAGGTTGTAATCGACCCAAAGTCCACCCATTGTATAGTGAACTGCAGGATAAATTCTCATTGGCATTTCGTAAGGATTTTCGCCTGTAATTTTCTCGTACATCTCGAAAAGATTTCCATAACGAGCCTCAATAGCAGGCTGTCCAAGACGTTTTATAGAATCGCTAAAGTCTAGAAATACCGCCATTTTAGAAGCACCCACACCATAACCTTCATCGCAACGTTCTTTAGCTGCTCGCGATGCAATATCGCGGGGAACAAGATTTCCGAAAGCAGGATAACGACGTTCTAAGTAATAATCACGTTCCTCTTCAGGAATGTCGGAACCTTTGCGTTTATCGTCTTTTTCTTTAGGTACCCAAATACGACCATCGTTACGAAGCGATTCCGACATTAAGGTCAGTTTCGACTGATGATCGCCGGAAACCGGAATACACGTTGGGTGAATTTGAGTGAAGCAAGGATTACCGAAAAAGGCACCTTTTTTATGGGCTTTCCAAGCGGCAGTAACGTTGGAACCCATGGCGTTGGTAGAAAGGAAATATACGTTTCCATATCCGCCAGTTGCCAAAACAACAGCATGACCGAAGTGACGTTCTAGTTTTCCAGTAACCATATCGCGGGCAATAATTCCACGTGCTTTTCCATCGATAAGCACCACGTCCATCATTTCGTGACGACTGTACATTTGCACTTGCTTGCGACCAATTTGGCGGCTCAACGCAGAATATGCTCCTAGTAATAATTGTTGTCCTGTTTGTCCACGTGCATAAAACGTACGTGAAACCTGAACACCACCAAAAGAGCGATTATCAAGTAAACCACCGTATTCGCGGGCAAAAGGAACACCTTGCGCCACACATTGATCAATAATTGACGTACTTACTTCGGCCAAACGATGCACGTTGGCTTCGCGAGAACGGTAGTCTCCACCTTTTACAGTATCGTAGAAAAGACGGTGAACAGAATCGCCATCGTTCGAGTAATTTTTAGCAGCATTAATACCACCTTGAGCAGCGATACTGTGCGCACGACGTGGGCTGTCTTGAAAACAAAACACCTTCACGCTAAAACCCATTTCGGCTAAAGAAGCAGCTGCAGAAGAACCAGCTAATCCAGAACCAACAACAAGAATATCGATGTGACGTTTGTTTGCGGGATTTACAAGCGGAATACTTGCTTTGTAACGTGTCCACTTCTCAGCAATTACACCTTGTGGAATTTTAGCATCCAGTTTCATAGATCGGGGATGAATTAGTTATTCAAAAGAAAAAACAACGGCATCGCAGCAAAAAGCGCCGGAATGATAATCGCAAAAACACCTACTCCAATGACTTTTATAACTGGAGTGTATCGGTGATGGTTGATTCCAAAGGTTTGGAAAGCACTTTGAAATCCGTGAAAAAGGTGGAATGCTAAAGCAATCATGCAGATCACATAAAGGGCAACATACCAAACTTGAGTGAATGCTTCGACAACAATTTTATACATGTCTTTGTATGCGATATCACTTCCATCGTACATGATGACAGGAAGGGAACCGAACTTCATTTCGAACCAAAACGAACGCATATGAACTATAAGAAAAACAAGAATCAATGTACCCAAAATACCCATGTTGCGTGAACTCCAGGTTGAACTTTTGCTTTGATCAACGTTTGCGTAAGCTTGAGGACGTGCTTTTTTGTTAGCACTTAGCAAAATGAAACCATTTATAATGTGGAGTAAAATGAGTGCATAATTTACATAAGCTACAATCTTGATGAGTGGATTGTGCGTCATGAAATAGGTATATTCATTGAATGCTTGTCCACCGTCGTCCTTAAACAACTGCATGTTACCAATGCAATGCACAATGAGAAAAGTGCATAGAAATAAACCAGAAAGCGCCATCAAGTATTTGCGCCCAAGCGATGATTTAAAAAGACCTACCGAGACAGTAGCCATAGATTTTTAGTTTTGAAGATGGTGTGCAAATGTAGAGAGCGAACTGATTTGATGCAACCGCATTTTTTTTGTTTTTAACCAACTTATAACCAATTGCGGTTTAAAATGTTTAAAATAGTAATGGGAATGGGCTATGGATTTGTTTTCCTAGTGTTGTTTGAGCATTTATTTTGGAGATAGGATCGCTTATTTATAATCAAACTAAATTATTAGACAAAAAAACGCATGAATAATTCAGCGCTTCAATTGCAAGTTATTAGGTTAAGGAATGATTTTCATTGATGATTTATAACAAAAGCAAAAGTATATTTGTGACATGCTTCGACGCGCCGCACATTTCTTTTCCTGGATTTTCCAACCTTTATTGATGCCTATTTACGGCGCACTTTTGTTTTTAAATCTTCCATTTTATGCTTTTTCATTATTGCCTTCTGCCGTAAAGTGGTATGTGATTTCCTGCAATTTGCTTTTCACTTTTTTCATGCCCGTTTTCATTATTCTTTTGATGAAACGATTTAATATGATAAGCACCCTAACATTGGAAAATCGTGAAGATCGCAAGTATCCAATTTTGTTTAC
>JBBALS010000225.1:0-4108 GCA_040402915.1 Flavobacteriales bacterium | reverse complement strand
CACTCAGTTGGTACGACCAAATTATGGGTTTGTACGTTTCATCATCCACATTAACAAATTCATTATTTATTCGAACACGAGGAAGTAAACAGGATGCTCCTCCGCCAATCCGAACAAATGGACGAATGGTATATGTTACACTGTCTAATTGAAACTCGCGCGGATACATATCAAGATACATTGCACCTCGCATCCATTTAATATCTATTGCAAGAGAAACAGGTGTGTTAATTGCAGATAATTGATACCGTGTAAATGAAAATTCGGGAGAAAGAAAAAATCCTTTTCCAATAACACCCGAGGTTCCGAAACCCCATGTTTTAGCTGTTCGAATTTGGGGGATTGAATTGTTTAACCAAGGACGTGAGAAATTATATGCTTCAATCGTTCGATTCCAATTTTGGGGATTTATGAAAGAATATCCAGCATAAATATTTACATGACGTTGAGCGTTTACTTGATGAATAATGCAGACAAATAAAAAAAGGTTGATTAGCGTTTTTTTCATGCATTTAAAATTTCTATTACTGCTCGATACCCCGTTTCCATGGCGCCATGAACAGTTGCCAAATGACCATTGTAATTCGTGGCTTCACCGGCAAAAAACAGTTTATTTGAAATGGAAGATGCAAGATTTTCGCGTTGGCCAGCACTGTTTATTGAAGGATATGAATATGAACCACCAATATACGGTTCGTTTGCCCAATTTTTATAGAGAAATTCACCGCTATACAATGATTGCACATTGCCGTTTGGATACAATGTACTTAATTCGGATATCAGCTCTTGAATTGCTGCATTCTCAGATAATAAAGCCAAATTATCGGCCGATTCACCCATGATAAATGCAGTTAAATAATTTCCATTGCTTGTTTTGTCAGCATTTGTAACCCAGTATTCAGGTGCAACAGAAGCTCCCAAAATTGATTGTGTGTCTTGATCCCAAAATGGACTTGTAAACTTCAAGGTAATTTTTATTCCACCACCCATTTCAATCGATTGAATGGCAAGTATTTTTTCGGATGGAAGAGCTGGGAGAAATTCGATACTATTGTTTTTTAAAATGGCCAATGGAATGGTCACTAAAACACGATCGGCAACATAATCAACTCCATGAATTGATTTAACTCGAACATTATTCCCAGAATAATCAATGGTTTGAACTGCTTCATTTAAAACCACTTTTCCAATGGCATCCGAAAAAGCATATTCGAAAAGTTGCCAATATGAAATTCCATTCAATCCCAAACTATCATCTCCTGAAGAGTAACCTGCTTCTGCTTCCTTCAATGCGAGCATGCCAATGCGGTTATTGCTGCTTCCGTATTCATTGGCAACCAATGCATTAACAATAGGATGTAATGATGGAATTATTGGAAAATCTACTAAATATTGACTCAGTAATTTATTCTCTTCCGGATACGTTCCCAAACTATCAATTACTTGGAACATGGTTTCCACTTCTCCAGCATATTCAGATTGAGATAATAAATTTTGTTCATCGCGAAGCAAATTATTCATCCAATAAAAATCTTTCCCTGTATGTTCAACAAGGTTTTCAGGAGCTACGAATGAAGCCAAATCGTAAAGCACTGATCGCTTACCGTGAATTTCCTCAGCACCCATTTCAATTGGAAAGTCAGCAAATGAAGTGTTGGCCATCATTCTCCCTCCAATACGATTGGATGCTTCTAGAATAGTGACATCTACTCCTTGTTTCATCAGTAAATGCGCCGCATAAATCCCCGAAGCACCGGCACCAATAACGATTACCTTTCCTGAAAAAGGCGTTTCATCAATGAGTGCTTCCTTTTTACACGAGCTCAACAAACTCGGTAATACGATTCCAGCTGGAATACCCCATAACAATTGCCTTAATAATTTTCTTCTTTCCATAATAAAAAGCGATACAAGATACAGTTCTCTTGATAATTGCAATGAGATTTCAGAATTTATACGATATCAATTATCCAATTTAAAAATACTCGCTTGAAATGTTAATTATATGTGAAAAACTAAGCTAGATATATCAATTTATCATGTTTAATAGTGGTCAAATTTGTTAAATTTGCACGTAATCATAAAACTAAACACAGAAGTTTTAAGCTTCAGTTCACTTTATAAAAATAAAACACACATGGCAGAAGAGATGTTGGAAGACGAAAACAATAACAAAGCTTCTTATGGAGCAGATAGTATTCAGGTATTAGAAGGTCTTGAAGCGGTTCGTAAGCGCCCTTCGATGTACATTGGAGATACCGGCGTTCGAGGTCTTCATCATTTAGTTTACGAAGTTGTTGATAATTCAATTGATGAGGCATTAGCCGGTCATTGTAAAAACATTCAAGTTCAAATCAACTTAGATAATTCCATTACCGTTCAAGATGATGGTCGTGGTATTCCTGTTGACATGCACCAGAAAGAGCAACGTTCGGCATTGGAAGTTGTAATGACCGTTCTCCACGCTGGTGGTAAATTCGACAAAGATTCATACAAGGTTTCAGGTGGTTTGCATGGTGTGGGTGTGAGTTGTGTAAATGCACTTTCTTCCATGTTACTCGTTACCGTTGAGCGTGGTGGAAAAAAATACGAACAAGAATATTCTATTGGAAAGCCGCTTTACGATGTAAAGGAAATTGGTACAAGTTCGAAAACGGGTACGCGTGTGCATTTTTTGCCCGATGATACCATCTTCACAACAACGGTTTACAATTATTCTACGATTGCAAGCAGAATGCGTGAATTGTCTTATCTAAACAAAGGCATTCACATTCAACTGACCGATTTACGCGATTTAAATGATAACAATGAACCACTAACCGAAGAGTTTTATTCTGAAGGTGGACTTCGTGAGTTTGTTGATTATTTGGATGCTACCCGCGAAAAGTTAATTGACGAACCAATATACATGGAAGGCGAAAAGCAGGGAATTCCTGTGGAAGTTGCCATGTTGTATAACAGCACCTACACCGAAAATATCCATACGTATGTGAACAACATCAATACGCATGAAGGAGGAACTCACCTTGCTGGTTTCCGTCGCGCGCTTACACGTACCCTAAAAAACTACGCTGATAAAGAAGGAATGTTGACCAAGTTAAAGTTCGACATCAGCGGGGATGACTTTCGTGAAGGACTGACTGCGGTTATTTCGGTTAAAGTTCAAGAGCCCCAATTTGAAGGACAGACCAAAACTAAATTGGGTAACAATGAGGTAATGGGAGCTGTTGATATGGCGGTTTCAGAAATGCTCAACAATTATTTGGAAGAGCATCCGAAGCAGGCCAAGATGATTGTGGACAAAGTGATTTTGGCTGCTACTGCGCGTCATGCTGCGAAGAAAGCACGTGAAATGGTGCAACGTAAATCTACGTTAAGTAGCACAGGACTTCCGGGTAAATTGGCCGATTGTGCCGAAACTGATCCAAGCAAATGTGAAATCTACCTTGTCGAAGGGGACTCCGCAGGTGGAACGGCAAAACAAGGCCGTAACCGTAATTTCCAAGCTATTCTTCCTTTACGTGGTAAGATATTGAACGTGGAAAAAGCCATGATGCACAAGATCTTCGAAAATGAAGAGATCAAGAATATGTTTACTGCTTTGGGCGTGAGCATAGGAACTGAAGAAGATAGCAAAGCATTGAACATTACAAGAATCCGTTACCACAAAATTGTGATTATGACGGATGCCGATGTGGATGGTAGCCACATTACTACGTTAATTTTGACGTTCTTCTTCCGTTACATGAAGGAATTGATAGAGCATGGATATGTGTATATCGCTACTCCTCCACTCTACTTAGTTAAAAAGGGAAAAGAGCAACGTTATGCTTGGACTGAAGAAGATCGCCAAGCTGCTATTAGCGAATTCTCTAAAGATGGTAAAGAGTCTGGTGTGAATATTCAACGATATAAGGGACTTGGAGAGATGAACGCCGAACAGTTATGGCAAACGACTATGAATCCGGAATTCCGCACATTGCGTCAAGTAACCATTGATAGTGCTGCTGTTGCCGATCAAATTTTCTCTATGTTGATGGGTGATGAAGTACCTCCTCGCCGCGAGTTCATTGAGAAAAATGCAAAATATGCACGTATTGATGCATAA
>JBBALS010000224.1:0-4109 GCA_040402915.1 Flavobacteriales bacterium | reverse complement strand
ACAACTTGGTTGCGCCTTTGTCGGGCTGGGACAATGATTTGTGGCTCTTGAAAGACTGGTACAAGACCACTTAAGCAAGTTCTATGTTCAGTTATGTTCTTCGGCGATTGATGATCGCCGTGCCCAGTCTTTTGGGCATCAGCTTGGTGTTGTTCTCTGTCTTGGCATTGGCGCCGACGTCGATTTGACCAGGTGTGCTGAAAACCATTGACCAGTCCTAATCTTGACTTGCAAGCAAGAAGATGATCTTCACTTCTAGTAGCAAGGTTCACCCGCAGAAACCAAACCTGACACAACGATTTTTACGCAGCGGGTAAAAACGAGGGACATCCTTGAAGACCGCAAACTTGATTCAAAAGTTCTGTATATCTAGGGAGTGATGTTTTACACAAAATTCGGTACGCCATTGATCAAGAAAAAATTAAAAGGGCTGAGTCATGTGCCATACACAACTCAGCCCTTTTTGTACCGAATGGGCTATTGAATTTACAAACTTAATCAAGTTGCAATATCAACCTTAGTTAAAAAATTGAAATCAATCAAAACTTTAGATTTGCACCAAGAGTGATAAATCTACCAATGGTGTCATACGTTGAAGGAAAAGTATTTCCGCCATTCGTACTTGTCGTTGCAATCGTATTGCCAACAAGAGGTGGCTGTTTGTTAAAAGCATTGTTGACGCTCATGTTAAGGCGTAACATTTTGCTGTAATTCCAAGTCGCGTTTAAGTCAACATAATTGTAAGAGGGAACATTTGTGAATGACTCAACCCAAGTGCCACTTCCTGGCTCTACTTGTAAAGAGCTCATGTGTCGCAAGTTATAGCCCAACTTATATTCTCCGAAACTCCAAACTGTTCTTTGATTAAATTTGTTGGCAAAATTTGCAACTCCACATGCATTGCTATAAAACCCTTTGCAATCCCTTCTTATAGAAGTGGCGGTTGGCTGAAAGGCGTTGTCGCCAACAGTGTTGTAGTTGAAGTTGATATCTAATTTACCCAGCTGCGGTGCAAATCCAAGATCTTTCATAGAGATGCTGTAACCAAGATTGAGATCGTAGCCACTGATCCATAATTTACCTTGATTGGATTGTCCTGTGAATACGCCTTTTGAATCGACGCCGTTCAAAGTACCATTCAAGGTATTGCGATAAATCATTGCACAAGATGCGTTGTACTCGAAGCTAGGATTGAACTTGCTGCTGTAGCACTGGTCTAAGATATCTGTTGTGGAAGGGCTAGAAATAGCGTCAGCGACATTGATGCGGTAATAGTCGACTGCAACCACTAAATTCTTGACGTTCGATGGCTCAAACACAAAACCAAATGTAGTTGTTTTTGCCTTTTCTGGACCTAGGTTGGGATTTCCACCGCCAAGTTGGTTAATTTGACCAGACGATGGCGCTGCTAAATTACCAACCAGCGTTGCTGGAACGCCTGTCTTGGCACAAAGTGCAGATAAAGTACCTGGCTTTGAAGCATCTGCAACATTGATACTGCCCAATTGGCAAGGATCAACCGACAAATTAGAGAGGCCACTGACTTGAGGGGCAAAGAGTTCATTGACATTTGGTGCTCGTGTGGCGTTCTGGAGCATGCCTCTGAAACGCAGACCTTTAGTAGGAGCCCATTCTGCACCGAATTTATTGGTACCGTAGTTGGTAGAAGTAGTTGTTGAAAACTCTGTTTGACGAACACCCGCTTCAAAAGCCAAGTTATGAATCATGGGTTGATTCTGAATAAGGGGGATCTGCGCTTCAGCAAAAACTTCATTGAGCTTCAAGGTGCCGCGGCGGTCTGGGGTGGGAGCACCCGTGCCGAGTACTTCACTTTGAATTTGTGATGCACCATCTGAAGAATTACTTGCTGTCACTGTTCTTTTCTCAAGTCCAAAAGCTAAATTAACTGGATTTTTAGCCATTGGGCTTTTTAAATTTGCGACTTCACCAGTGGTGGAGAATGAGGCTACATCTTGCTTCACTTTTTGTCGAACGATTGCACTGAGATTTACAAAATCCAACATTTTCTGCGTGATGGTTCCGTCAGCGCCAAATAAATTAATGGGTACGCAACCATTGGCTGGGTTGACACAGGTTTTTCCATCCAATGAGTTAACGGCTTGTTGAACCTTAGACAATGACCCCCAGTTTCTTCTGACTTGATCTTGATCAGCTTGTCCTGATGTGAAGTAAGCATCGTATGTCCAACCACCAAAGAAGTCACCACGCGAACCTACAGTCGTTTGAAAAGTGTCATTACCAAAATCTTGATACCGAGGACCTAGCTCTGTGAATCTACGGCTAATGGTCATTGGAACCAACGTTGAGTTACCGACCACGCAATTGGCAGCAGCAATGCCACGAGCAGAACAAATTTGGGTGCGAGCTGCATCAGTTAAGAAAGGACTGCCAATCGGAATATTGAAAGAGTTGCCAAAGGTACCACTGGCAGCCAATTGGGCGTTCACATCAGTGTGGGTATAAAAAACCTGTGCATAAGGCTTGATGTAATCGTTGATTGTGTAATTGGCCAGCATGGTTGCTTGGTTCTGGGCCATGGGTGTTTGAAAATAGTTGTCAGGATTTGTATTGAACCCATGTACCGCTGCGGTATATGGAATGAATTTTCCTGTCGCTGGGTCGTAAATGCGGTTTCCTGTACCCAGCGTATTGGAAGTTACACCTGCAACAGGGGTCACACTGATCACAGCGGGGGAAGTGGTTGAAGATCCTGAAAACAATCCTGAGCTAGAACTCGTGGTTGTTTTACCAATCGCCCTTTCACCCACCATCAGTGGGTCCATGGTTGTTTTGCCTACACTGAAAACAATATTACCCTTGTCCTCGGCAAAGTTGGAGCCGAAAGTAATATCAGTGCGACGCTTCATCGCGTCACCTTGGCTAGAGAGTCCATAGCTGCTTGAAGCTTCTAAGCCTTGGAAATTTTTGCGAAGGACAAAATTAACAACACCAGAAACAGCGTCAGCGCCATAAACAGCAGATGCACCGCCCGTGACCACATCAATTCGCTGCAACAATGAAATAGGAATTGAATTTGTATCAACTCGACCATTGAGATCAAACGGCACCATTCTCCGGCCATCTACCAACACCAATGTTCTGCTTGGACCTAGGCCTCTTAAATCAATAGTAGCTCCACCAGCAGTTCCATTGTTAACACCTGGATTGATAGCAGGTACAGCAGAAGGTAAAGCCCTGATCACTTCTTCTACAGCAATTGGCTGTGTCGATTTAATTTCTTCGGCACTGATAGAAGAAATGGGGCTGTTTGAATAAACCCCAGGGGATTTAATTCGTGAACCTGTTACTTCAACAGTCTCAGTGTTATTTTGAGCAAACGCCGCGAAACCAGACAACACCGCAATGGTTGTAGCGCTTAGCTTGAATAGTTTGTACATATTGAACGTCCTTTACTTTTTTATAAATATCAATGATTTTTTGAATCTTTTGAATAAGTAATAACCCGACCAAACACAAGCTAATGTCGTTTAAAACGAAACCGGATGACAAGTTCAAGCAGACAGCGGTTGGTCTTGATCTTGCTAGTAAACTTCCGTCCAATGGTATTTTCCATAAGGAGAAAATAATTGATTTACCCTAAAGTCCATCTACCAACTTGGTTTTTGAGTTTTATTTTCCTTTTTCTAACAGCCTGCGGCGGCGGTAGTGGAAGCACTACCAATAATTCAAGCCCAACTACCATTGGGGATGGTGTTACTACATCTGGCATTCTTTGCGATTACAAAGGTAGTGGCATCACGGTCACCAAATTGGCAGACAACAGCAGCCAGCCTTTTCAATTCGCTTGGACTTGCGGTAGCACTTTTAGAACATTGGTGTCCAACGGCATACCAAATCATACCGTTGGAACTTTTCCTAATCCTAACAATCCAAATACCATCGCTCCTTATGCAGTCAATTTTTCTGCGCCAATATCGCCACTGCTTGACATGGTTAAGCCGGTTCCCATCGTGGGCTTCGCTTTAAACGGTGTCAAGTTTGACCCCAACACTGGGGGAGGCTGCATCAATAACGCTGCTTCAACAGCAACTCAAGGCGCTGGCCAGCCATCTGTCGGAACACCTTGT